>DYSM01000008.1 GCA_020718265.1 Draconibacterium orientale
GCAATTTTTCTATCTTTGTGGAAATCAGAAACCGTGAAATATGAGATATTCTGCTGTAAAACGACATTTTTCGGACGCATTTTTGGCACTTCTTGGCATATTAAGTGCAAGTGTCGGGCTGAAAGCTTTTTTGTTACCTAATTCCTATCTCGACGGCGGGGTTACAGGCGTGTCGTTGCTGGTAAACAAACTTACGAATATCGACATCTCCATTCTTATTTTGGTTATCAACATTCCGTTTGTGTTGTTGGGCTACAGACAAATTTCAAAATTTTTCGCGTTCAAATCGCTCATAACCATTGTGGCTCTGGCTGTTGCTGTGCATTTTGTCGAACTTCCGACCATTACGGATGATAATTTGCTCATCGCAGTTTTCGGCGGTTTGTTACTCGGTGCAGGAATCGGTTTTGCCGTGCGAGGCGGCACGGTGATTGACGGCACGGAGATTTTGGCTATCTATTTGAGTAAAAAATTCAGAACCACAATAGGAACCGTAATTCTGATTTTCAATGTTATTTTATTTTCCGTAGCCGCAGTTTTAATAAATTTTGAAGTCGCTTTGTTTTCAATTCTTACTTACATAACAGCTTCAAAAACAGCAGATTATATTATTCACGGCATCGAAAGTTACATTGGAGTAACCATAATTTCGGAACAAAATGAAACCATCCGCATTGCCATAACCGAGCAAATGGGTTACGGAGCAACGGTTTACAAAGGCAAACGCGGTTTCCGTAAAGATATTCACACCGACCCAAGTATAGAAATTCTGCACACGGTTGTTACGCGATTGGAAATCAACAGAATACATTCGATTGTTTCTAAAATCGACGAATCGGCTTTCATCATCGAATATCCGATAAACGATGCCAAAGGCGGTATTATCAAGAAAAAAACAAAGGTTTGAGTTTATTTTGAAATTGCGTCTGTTATTAAGTTTCTAAACCTTGCCAAAGCTTCAAAACTTTGGCAAGGTGTGTTAAATGCGGACTTTATTCCGTAATGCGCCCCAAAGGAATTTTCAGCCCTATTTCTAAACCATAAGCTGTACCTTTGTACATAATGTCGCCTGTAAATTCAGGCTTATTGTCCATAAACGTATTGATTTTCAATTGATTAATATCATAAAATCCGATGTTATAATATAGGTCTGCAAACAAAGCGACACGTTTTGTTACAAAAAATTCGGCACCTAATTTGACTGTTGCTGCCAAGCCGATGTTTGAGGTTCGATATGCGGTTGCTATAGCTAAGGTATCGCCCGGAATATACTCGTTATCAATAAATTGACCGTAATCTTCAACGCGTTTGTCGTATTCACCTGTACCTAAAGCGTGGGTAATAAGCGTGAGACCGACTGTCGGGACTAACGAAAAACGTCCGTTTGGTGAGCTTAAATGATACTTTGCAAGTATCGGGACATGAAAAAATCCGTAAGAACTTGACATAAAACCATAGCCGGAACTAAGTGTATCCGCACGGTTCACTTGATATTCGTTCATGAAATTTTGTTTGAAAAAGCCGGTTTCTATTGCAAATTTCTTTTTGAATTTATAGCCGACAATAAGCCCAAAATTATTTTCAGAAAATGATAAATCTATAGCTTGCATCGGAAATACAGAAATACTTGGATTTGTGAGGGTTACACTTTTTTGAAATGTTCCGAGGCTTGCCCCGACGTACCAGTTTAAATCCAAGGCTTTGTTTATTTTTTGTAGATTTTCTGACTTCAATTCTAAAGTTTCGTTATCCTTTTGCCAAAAACGACTCAAATCGTAATCCAACCCGAAAAAGACTTGCAATCCGCTGCCGGAATATAAATATGTTCCCGTTTCGGTTGCTTCGTTGTTATACGTGTAGCTGACATCGTCGCGTTGCAAGGTGCTGAAACCTGTGTGGTAAGTAGCTGATAAACTGTAAGTAAACCCGCTTTTGGTTGTATATCCGAACGTTAAACCCGAGTTTAAAAGCGGGAAAACGTTTTTGTAATTTGTATAACTTAAAGAATTTATCTTCACGGAATCGTTAGCGGACGACATAACAGCACTCATTGTCGAAAAAGAGTAGTTTCTTGATACATTTGGATTGTAGTACTGATTTTTTCCAATTACGAAGCCCAAATGCGGAGCCACAGTCCATAGTTTTCCGAGTTTGACGACATAAGCCGCATGAAACGGAAATTGCAAGGCAGTAATTCCACTGCTTCCGCTGCCGCCACTAAAGTCAGAATTTGTTTCCACCCTGACACTTGTTGAGTAACTCGCCTTAAAAAAGCCTGTTTCAAAACGCCAATTCTTCCGTGTTGTAAATGCAGTTGTAAGTCCAAAATTAGAGTTCGGGACAAAGTTCGTTCTGAGCATGTTACCACTTTCTGCAAGCAGTGCGTGGTCGAATTTGATGCCTAATTTTGTGCCAAAAGTGAGCGCATAAGTGTTGTTTTGCGAAAACAACATAACACTTGCAAATAATACAAGGACGAAAACAAAAATTGATTTCATATTAAATTGATTTTTAAATAATTAGAAAAAAAAATTAGTGTCAAGTTTTATTCATTCCGATTCGTTTACAGTGAGTTGCGAAATTAAAATAAAACAGTATTTTTGCAAAAATTATTTGGAAATCGCATCAAAAATGTGTTGCAACATTTAGGTAAGTCGTTTACAATGTTGAATGACTGAGTGAGAGTTGTTTTTAAGATTGAAATACGTTATATTTGTGCTAAAAAAATTCACATGAATATTTCCATAGAATTAAACAGCCAAGAGCTGTCGTTAGAAATTATAACAAAAATTAAGGAGTTGTTTAAGAACAAAACCTTGAAAATTGTAATTTCCGAAACAGATACATCTGAATATTTACTTTCTTCCGAAAAAAATCGAACACATTTAGTAAAATCGGTCAATGAGAAAGAAATTGTGCGGTTTACAGAAGAGAGTTTCTTGGAGTATTCAAAGTCTTTAATCGTATAAGGATGAGGAATATAACTTTTAAACCGGACGCGTTTAAAGATTACTCCGAATGGGCACAGGTGAACAAAAAGATTTACGAAAAACTAATGAAACTAATTGTTGAAACTGCCCGAACACCCTTTGAATGAACAGGTAAACCTGAAGCTTTGAAATATGAACTGTCGAGCTTATGGTCTCGGAGAATTACCGAAGAACATCGGTTAGTTTATGAAGTTACGGATGAAGATTTGATTATCGTAAGTTGCAAATATCATTACTAAAAGACGTAAAACTGTTTATTCTGTATAGATTTTTATTTTGAAATCGCATCAAAAATGTGTTGCAGCATTTCGGTATTGTCCACCAAAAGGTTGAAATAGCGGTTTCTGTCCACTTTCAACACGTAAGCTTTGCGTTTCACGGAAAGTGATTTTGCTTGTTGCTCAATATTCATTCCGGGTGTGATTATCAAGCGTTTTGAGAACACAATTTCATTCGGTTTGCCTTCCGAATACACCAAACTTCCGCTTACAAGCATGTATAAATATTGATTTCCATTTTCAGAAAACAGCAGTTCATCGCCTTTGTCCACCTCCACAGGTGTAACAATTTCGGCTAAACTTGCCAGCAAATCGTCGGGCATTCCGAAAAAAAGTTGGAATTTTTTGAGTTGTTTCAATTTATCAGCAGGCAATTCGCCGCCAAGTCGTAACGTTTTGAGTAGCTGTTTTTTATCCGAATTCATATTTTTCAGATAGTCAGCACATTTTACCGGATTTTCGTCGAAAATAATTTTCGCAGCCGTTGAATACACAAGCTCATTGGTATGAAATAAACAAAGAAAGACCTCATCGGGTAACTCGCTGTGTCTGATACGATTAAGGGCAGGTTTCAAGTTCTCTTGTTTCCAAAGTTTGATGTCTTCGTAGTTATCTATTTCTTTGGTCAAATCGGCTTTCTGCTCATTCAAACGATGATTTTTTTCAATCATTTCCAACGCTTTGGTTACTGTCCACGTGTCAATTTTATCAAAATCGCGCATGATAATAGCGTCCAAAGTTTTTTGGAAACCAAGCCTTTTAACTGGAAAAAACTTTGACAAAGTTTTAATTCTCTGATTTACAGTTATATCATCAAATATCGGGACGATATACGGTTTCAGTTCGGGCATTACGAAATTGTCAATCAGTTCGATGGCATAAATCGTATTTTTACCGATAATATTTTTTTTGATTAGCGAAATCACGCGCGGATCGTGGATGAAACTCATCAAATTGAACAAATTCTCAAGATTATTGGCACGTTCTTGGTCGAGGGCGAGGAACAATTTCAGCGTACTTTTTTGTTCTTCCATTTCGTTTACGGCGAGCATGAGCCAGAGTAAATTTGCCGTAACATCCAATATTTTGGCTTTGATAAGTTCCTGTTCGTCTTCCGGAGCTTGATATTTGCAATAAAACAATGCCCATGCTGCTGCAAGTTGAATTTTTCTCGACAGTGCATTTAATTGCTTTACTATCAAAGATTTAGCAGGTGTTGAACCCATTTTTGCATAAATCTCAATCAATTTTAGCTTGATAAGGTCATCGTCGGTTTCATCGTATAATTTTTGCAAAAAAGGCAGGCATCGCTCGCCAATATCTAAAATTGCGGCGGAGCTAATGTGGTAATAGGCAGGTGCTTTGATGAATTGCACCAGATGTTCAATACTTTTGTCGGTTTTATAGGTTACGGCAACTCGAATTGCGGCACTTTTTACAACTTTATTGTCATATTCAAGCAGATGCAGTAAGATAGACTCGGGTTCCTTTATGGTTTTATTTTCAATTAAATATTTGAGTAACAGTATTTTATCAGCTCTGCTGTCGGATTCTATGAGTCGCGGAACGTCAGTTTCGGTGATATTTTTTACTTCGGAAAAATTCAAAAAACTTTCTGCTTTTTCTGCCAGCATAAAAATTTCGTCATCGGTTGCGACTGCTTTTACGGCTGATATTTGTTTTACAATTCGGGTGCGCCACGTGGGGTCGATGCTGCGCAGAACTGCTTTTTGAATCAACGTATTTTCTTGTGTCAGAAGCTGTTGAATATACGGTTCAAATGTTCGCGGCGATGTTTCTGACAAAATTGTAACGCTCAGGCTGATAACGTTTTCGTTAAATTTTTTGAATTTTTTTGTCAAAACTTCTATACCATACTGATATTTAGAGCTTTCGCGTGTTTGCTGTTTACTAAGTTCGCGCAACACTTCGCGCAATTTATTTTTGTATGCTAAGTATAATTTCCATGCCACAAACACCCACGCACCCAGAATCGGCAGGAAAAACAACGGAAAATATTCAAGTTTGAAGCCGCTTCCGACTTTCAAAATTGAACTTACACCAAAAAGCAACAAACCGGCAATGGCTATGGCAAATTGCATCACAACACCAACTTTTGATTGCACATTGAGCTGTTGCGCTGCCGGAAGCGGCTGATACAGAATGTTAAACGCCGGGTCGTCCAAACCGCGACGCAAAATGCGTTCGAGCGATTTGCTCAAGGTCATCAGGGCTAAGAACGCAATGCTTACCGCGCCGGCTGTAAATCCGACAGCCAAAGAAATTAAAATCACACCTGTAAGTGCAATCGGCATCACGGTCAAACCGAGTTTTACGCCGTATTTGCTCAAAATTCGACCCGAAAAATAGGAAATAAACAACTCGCCCACTTTCAAACCGGCATAAACCAACGCTAAATATCCGGCAACCGCACCTTCTTTTGCAAATAAGGTAGATTCTAAATTTTTTATGGCTGATAAAAATCCGAAGTCAGCGACATAAATCACTGTCATCGAAAGTGTTGCAGCGATAAATATGAGCCTGAAATATTTTTCTTTAATAAGGTGTCGAATCGTTGTTTTTTCATCGTTGCGTGCAACGTGTTTCATCGGAGTTTTGTCCGGAAATTTTTTATAGATATAATAAAGCAACACAATGGAAGCCGCCAAACTCACAGCCGCAATGAGCAACATGTTGTAAGAAACGCCGATGTTTCTGCTGATTATAGGAATTATCAAATAACCTAATATTGAAGCACTTACACCGCCCATGTTGATGAGTCCGAACATGCGTTTTACTTGCGTGAGGTTGAGTAATTTGAGTGCCAAACCTCCGGATTGTATGCCGGCAAGCGAAATAAAGGGCCAAGCCCAAACGAACACGAAGAAACTCAGGTATTTATCGTCGATAAAGCTGTGCAACATTCTGCCGGCAATGGTTACGATGAGCATAAACGCCAAGGCGGAACCAAACAGATATTGACTTCGTATTTTTTTCTGAAAAAAAGAATAAAGTGATGAGATAATATAACCGACCAAACCGGCTGCCATGTATGCGTAAGGCAAGGTTTCGCCGCCGTATGTTTTGATAAAAACCGAGTTTGCCTGCACAAAATAAAATGCAATGAACAGCCCGACAGCAAACGAATGAAAGAACAGCATTTTGAATTTTGCGGTGTCCTCTTGTTTGATGCCAAGTGTTTTTACAAGAAATCGGTTAAAATCGGTCATAATTAGAATGTGAGTATGGATTTTTTCTCTTCCAAAGTGCTTAATTTGCGTTTGAGTGTGCGGATTTCCGCGTCTTTTTCTTTAATTTCCTGCAACAGTGCTTCTTTTTCTTTATCGTGTTTTTCAAAATCTTTATACATGTGCGAAGTTCGGATATTGATTCGGGTGGCGTAAAGCGATGCCGCAATACTTTCCGAAACATTTTCGACAAACTCAATTTCAAAATCGGAAAAATTCTTAAATGCTGCTAACTCTATGATTCCTATTACGTTATCTTCCATCACCAAAGGCACAATCAAAATAGAATCGGGGTTTGCGGTTCCCAAACCGGAGCGCACCTCTATATAGTTATCGGGCACTTTGGTAATGTATATTTTCTTCTTCTCCAAAAAACATGCCCCAACGAGTCCGTCGCCGGGTTTTATTTGTTTTTGTTTGAATTTTCTTCTGTTGTATGCTGTGGATGCTGCAAGTTCGAGATATGTATCTTCCTTATTTTCTTCATTATACAGAAACAATCCGCCTTGAACCGCGCCGGTGTAACTTACCAAATTTTCTATAATTTCGTAAGCCATTTCGTTGATATCTTCGTTGCTGTTACGCATGAGTTCGCTGAATTTGGTGTAACCTTCGTTCGCCCAATTGCGTTTTTCGTTTTCCAAACGTCGAACTTCTTCTTCTTTTCGTGCGGTTTGCAAACTTGCACGCATTTGCAGTAGTGAGTTTCCGAGATTATCTTCATCGCTGAGCATGGCAAAGTCGGAATCCAAATCGCCGCGTCCGATATTTTGAGCGAACTGTGCATACGCATTCACGCCGTCGATAAGGTCGTTGAGGGACAAGTCCATGTCGCCGATTTCGTCTTTTCGCAAATTTTCGGCTTTTTCGACCTGTAACCCTTTTGACATTTTGAAAAGTTGTTCGCGCACACGATAAATAGCATCGGTAATGGTTTTTCCGAACAAATACAACAAGACGGAAGCTACGGAAATTAAAATAATACCGAAAATTACGGTGTACGTAATCATGGTGTTGATTTGTTCGTTCAATTGCGTGGCTTTTCGCGTCACCATTTTGTCAATGTGGTCAATATAAACGCCTGTTCCGATAACCCAGCCGAGCGGCTCGTAAAGTCTTAAATAGCTGAGTTTTGGCTCATCTTTACTACTTCCGGGTTTCGGGTAACTGTATTCTAAGTAGCCGGCTCCGTCGTTTTCGTGCACAGCTTGAGCAAAGGCTTCATAGCCGTTTTGTTTGGTTTCCGGAATGCGAAAAGTTGTAACAACATGTCCTTCATTTTTCGGAAAAATAGGGTGCATGACAATTTTATATGGCGGTTCCACTTCGTTTAGCCAAATGTAGCCGGCATCGCCGAAGCGAATCTGACGCACGTTTTCGACCGTGAGTCGCAAAAAATTTGACATGATTATTTTACCTGAAATATCATCATCGCTCGACCCCATGCCTTCGCCCGCAGCCATTGCCATTTCATGTGCCTGCTCAATCATTCGGTAGGCATTGTTTACATAATCTTTGAGTTGAATTTGACTGATTTCACGTTGTTCGAGCCTATATAATTCGATACTTTCCTTTGTTTTACGGCGAAAATCGTAGATAGAATACGCCGTAATAGCCACAATGGTTATCAAAACAGTGATGCTGGTTATGAGCGGTAATTTGGTTCTGATTTTCATGCAAAATCCGACTTATAGTCCATTTTTTTAAACCGGAAAGATATAAAAAAATTGTTTGTCCGTAAATTTTTATTTACAAATTCATAAATTTCGGTTGCAAAGATTGTGCCTTTATAATTAGTGTTTGTAAGAAAACGTGTAAATCTTTGATTTGATGTAGATTATAGTGATTACTTCAGTCGAATGCATTGTCATATAGTAGTCAAAAAATAGTCATTCAGTTGTTTTTTAATTGAATTTCTAAAGAATTTCTAAAAACATTCGGAACGAAATTTCACTTTATGTTATTGAAATTCAATCGAAAGTCAAAAAAAAGCCGTAAGTAACTTTGTTTACAGCTTTTTAACAACTTTCCGCTATTAAAGTTCAAAATCCACAACCTGCGATTTCTTATCAAAGGTGTTAATAAAATTTACAACTTCCACATGTGCCGGATGTTTTTTATAGATATTCAAGGTGTCAAGCGATTCAAAATCAGATACCAACACAATGTCAAACGCATTCGGGAGCGGGTTCACATTCAAGCCGACTTGAAAAAAGCGGATTTCCGGAATTTTTGAAGGTAAAGCCTCCAACGCAACTTTTATTTTCGTACAAGAAACAAGTTTATCTGCCTCATTTTCAAAGCCTTCTATCTTAAACATTACAATATGGCGAATCATAATTTAACTATTTTTAGTAAATAAAATTGACGGTTAAAATAATATGTTTACTTTTGATTTCCAAAA
This sequence comes from Draconibacterium orientale, assembly GCA_020718265.1. Lineage (GTDB taxonomy): Bacteria > Bacteroidota > Bacteroidia > Bacteroidales > JAADGE01 > DYOJ01. The sequence goes on from DYSM01000008.1 coordinate 8,921, forward strand.
TTAATATAAAAATTTGGACTCATGCTCATCATTGGAATTGCCGGCGGAACAGGTTCCGGAAAAACAACGGTTGTTAAACGAATCATTGAAAAACTCCCGCCCGACAAAGTCAGCGTTATCTCGCAAGATGCTTATTACAAGGATAATAGCCACATTCCACCGGAAGACAGACAAAAAATTAATTTCGACCACCCCGATGCTATTGAATTCGACTTGCTCATTGAGCATATATTGGATTTAAAAGCTGGAAAAAGTGTGGAACGGCCTGTGTATTCGTATCTTACGTGCACGCGTCAGGAAGAAACTGTAGCAATTCCGGCGCACGAAGTAATCATTGTGGAAGGCATTCTAATTTATACGTGCAAACGCCTGCGCGATTTGTGCAGTGTCAAAATTTTCGTATCCGCCGACGACGACGACCGCCTTGCCCGTGTGATTCAGCGCGACATTATAGAACGAGGACGAACCGTTGAAAAAGTGCTCGACCGCTACGAAAAACTCGTTAAACCGATGCACAACCAATTCATCGAACCCACAAAACGTTACGCCGACATCATCGTGCCACAAGGCGGACACAACACGGTTGCCATTGATATTTTGAGAACAATTATCGAACAACGACTTATAAGAAGTTAAAAGGTCAATTTATGGTCATTTGGTGGTCATTAAAATTGTCATTAAGTGGTAAAATAGATGTCGCAATTTTTTTTAAGAAAAAAATCAACATTTTAAAATTATCTCATTAGCACATCATCACATCAACACATCATCACATCAAAAACTATGGCGCAAAACATTCCGTTGATAAAAATTTTGTTTTTGGATATTGAAACGACCTCACAGAAAGCACATTACTCCGAACTGTCGGAGAAAATGCAAGCACTTTGGGACAGAAAAGCGTCATATTTGAAAAATGATGACAGCCGAACGTCCGAAGAACTTTACCAACGTGCCGCAATTTATGCCGAATTTGGGAAAATTGTGTGCATTTCCGTAGGCATTGTGAATGAAAATGAAGGCATTACGCAACTTCGGTTGAAATCATTTTTCGGACACGATGAAACGAAAATTTTGTTCGAATTCCGACAACTCATAGTAAAATCCTTCAACACAACCGACAAATTTTTGTGCGCGCACAACGGCAAAGAGTTTGACTATCCGTTCATTGCGCGTCGGATGTTGGTAAACGGCATTACATTGCCGGCTTTATTGGACATTGCCGGCAAAAAACCTTGGGAAATCAGTTTGCTCGATACGATGGAACTTTGGAAATTCGGCGATTTCAAACATTACACATCTTTGAATTTATTGACTGAAATTTTCGATATTCCGAGCCCCAAAGACGATATTGACGGCAGCATGGTTGGCAAAGTTTATTGGCAAGACAATGATATTGAACGCATTGCACATTATTGCGAAAAAGATGTAACTGCTGTAACGCAGCTCTATTTGCGCATGAATAATTTGCCTTTAATTCAAAACGAACAGATATTTTCGATAAAATAAGTCTTAAATTCCGCATTTTTATTATTTTTGTAAATTCAAAAGACGATTTAAAAATCACCCAAACGCATATAAAGCCGGAGCATTTCAACATTATTTAGGAATGAAAAAAATTAAGCTGACCATAGCAGGATTATCGTTTACACAAACTCAAACCGGAGCTTACGTGCTCATTTTGTCTGAAGATGACGGCGATCGTCGCTTGCCGGTTGTTATCGGGAATAATGAGGCGCAAGCCATTGCTATTCAGCTCGAAGGCTTAAAACCTTACCGTCCGCTCACGCACGATTTATTCCTGAGCCTTGCCGCTGCGTATCGCATCGAACTTACTGAAATAAACATTACGCGCTTGGAAGAAGGCATCTTTTTTTCGGAATTGGTTTGTAAACGCAAGGATGCAATCGTTAAAATAGATGCACGCACTTCCGATGCTGTAGCCCTTGCAATACGCTTCAAATGCCCAATTTTTGTGGTGGAAGACGTTATGAAACGCGCCGCCGTGTACATCGACAGCGAAGGGAAGTTGCGACCGTTCACCGAACAGGAACGCGATGAAGAAAAAAAGAACGATGCCGGCGATATTTTCGAAAAGTTCATGCGCAAACATGTAAAAATGGATTTTCCGGAACTTGAAAAACTAATGAAACAAGCCGCAAGCGAAGAAGATTACGAAAAAGCATCGCTCATTCGAGACATCATTCGAGCCAAAAAAGGCGAACAAACGGATTTGGATATTTCTGATTATATCGACTAAAAATAAAAAAAGAAGCATCGGTTGTGTCCCAATACTTCTTTTTTTTTGCTCAAAAAATTAAAACCTAAGCAATTTTCAAACGCTTTTCGTATTCGGTATTTTCAAGTTTGCTTTTGGCGTAATCTACCGTAACATGGAATGTTTTTTTTGTATCCGAAGGTAATTCAAACATTGCATCGGTCATTACAGTTTCGCAAATGGAGCGCAAACCGCGTGCGCCGAGCTTGTATTCTATCGCTTTTTCAACGATATATTCCAAAACTTCGGGTTGAAAATCCAATTTTATGCCGTCCATTTTGAACAGCTTGATATACTGTTTGATAATCGCATTTTTCGGTTCTGTCAAAATATTGCGCAAAGCCTCTTTGTCTAAAGGATTCAAATAGGTCAGCACAGGCAAACGACCGATAATTTCCGGTATTAGTCCGAATGCTTTTAAATCCTGAGGAGCAATGTATTGCAATAGATTTTGACGGTCGATGATTTCCGTATTTTTCTTGTCAAAACCAACAATTTTGGTATTCATGCGCTGCGCAATTTTTTTGTCAATACCGTCGAACGCGCCGCCGGCAATGAACAAAATATTTTTTGTATCCACAGGTACCATACTTTGTTCCGGATGTTTGCGTCCGCCTTTTGGCGGCACGTTCACAACTGCACCTTCCAACAGTTTTAATAAACCTTGTTGCACGCCTTCGCCGGACACATCGCGTGTTATGGACGGATTATCGCCTTTTCGTGCAATTTTATCAATTTCGTCAATAAAAACAATGCCTTTTTCAGCCAGAGCCACGTCGTAATCAGCGGCTTGCAGCAAACGTGTCAGCAAACTTTCAATATCCTCGCCCACATAGCCGGCTTCGGTCAAAACGGTGGCATCCACAATGGTAAACGGCACATGCAACATTTTAGCTATTGTTTTGGCTAACAGCGTTTTACCTGTTCCTGTTTCACCTACAAGTATAATGTTGGATTTTTCTATCTCTACATCATCTTTGGTATCTTTTTGTCCCAAACGCTTATAGTGATTATACACGGCAACGGACAAAATTTTCTTCGCATCGTCCTGACCGATAACATATTGGTCTAACAGTGCTTTGATTTCAATTGGTTTATGAAGTTGAACTGTTTCGAGATTAAAACCGGGTTTACCAACGCTGTGCCCAACTTCTTCTTTTACAATTTCGTAAGCGCGTTCGGCGCAATTGTCGCAAATAAACCCCGATGTTCCGGAGATTAAGAACCGAACGTCGTTGCGTTTACTGCCGCAAAATGAACATTTATCGTTTTTCATTGTTCAAAAAATAATGCCGAAAACCAAAATCGGTCGTTCGGCATTGAATTGTTATGTTTGCTTTAAATTATTTTTGACGGCTCAAAACTCTGTCCACCATTCCGTACTCGAGTGCTTCGGCAGAGGTCATCCAATAATCTCTGTCTGAATCTTTTGCAATAATATCGAACGGTTTTCCGCTGTGCAATGCTATGATTTCGTAAAGTTCGTTTTTCAACTTCAAAATTTCTTTGTAAGTAATTTCGATGTCGGAAACTTGACCTTCCGCGCCGCCCATCGGTTGATGAATCATCACGCGTGAGTGTTGCAAAGCAGAGCGTTTGCCCGCTGTACCTGCACACAACAGAACTGCTGCCATGGATGCTGCCATGCCGGTGCAAGTCGTTGCTATATCGGGACTTACATACTGCATGGTATCGTAAATTCCTAAGCCGGCATACACCGAACCGCCGGGTGAGTTGAAATAGATTTGAATGTCTTTGCTCGGGTCGGTCGATTCCAAAAACAATAGTTGAGCTTGGATGATATTTGCAACATAATCGTTTATCGGCAACCCGATAAAAATGATTCTGTCCATCATTAAGCGCGAGAACACATCCATTTGAGCTACATTGAGTTGGCGTTCTTCAATGATTGTTGGCGAAATGTAATTGTCCGAGATTTTTCCGAAACGGTGTAAATCCAAACTGCTTATTCCTAAGTGTTTGGTAGCATATTTTTGAAATTCTTGATTGCTCATACGATTTGATTATTTATTTCTGCAAATATAGAATTTTCAAACTATTCGGCAACTTCTTCTTCAAAAAGTTTTTTGAAATCTTCTTCTGAAACTGATTTTTCTTTCAGCGTAACGAGTTCTTTAACTTGCAGAAATACGCGGTCTTCAACAACTTGTGAAGCATATTGTTCGCGTTTTTTGGAGTCTTTCAAATCGCTATTTACAAATTCATTGACTCTATCGCCCAACATTTCGAGGGTTAAACCGTATTGACGGAATTGACGTGAAAGTGCTGCGAGCGATACCGCACGAACATCCTCTTCGCTGACAGTTACGCCGTATTCACGCGCGAGTTTGTCGAGCATGAGCTGCATACGAAAACCATCTACGAACGCATCGTATTCATTTTCAATTGTTTGCGCATCTATTTTTCCGTCTTTACTTGTAGCAACGAGGTAGCGTTTTAAGAAATCATTCGGCATTGCGAAGTTCGATTTCGTTTTCATATAATCGCGCGCATCAACTGACAGTCGATAATCGGATTCCTGTACAAAAAAGGCTTCGATTTCTTCTTTTATTTTTGCTCGAAGTTCAGTTTCATTCGTAACTGTTCCGTCGGGATAGAATTTTTTCAGATTTTCATCCGTCAGTTCGCCGGGTTTATATTCTGTAATTTCTTTAATTGAAACTTTGAAAAATGGCTCTGTTTGAGCGACTTCTTCTTTCGGAATATCCATAAGTGAAGCCAACTCGGTATCGTTTGGGAATGCTTTTTTCAAATCGATAACCAACTCAGTCTCTTCTGTCAAGCCAATGAATTTTTGTTTAATTTCTTCGTCTTTAATGACTGAAACAGACATTGTTGCATTATAATTTGCAATAGGCAATTCTTTCTCGCTGCCGTCTTCGTTTACTTGAACGAGTTCGACTTTCAGGAAAGAATCTACGGATGCAACTGCTACGGGTTCGGTTTTTCCGACTTTATTTTTGAAGCGTTCTACTTCTTTTTCAATCATTTCGTCGGAAACTTGGATTTTGTAGTAAGGCAGTTCCACCGTTTTATTAAATGCGAAGTCTATCGTCGGGCGCAATGCGAGGTCGAAAATAAATTCGTGGTCGCCGGCTTTATCTAAATCAACGGGCTCTTGGCTGTCCGACGGCAAAGGTTGCACAAGAAATTCAATTTTTTCGGTGCCAATATATTTTGTCAAAGTTTCCGAAACTAATTTGTCAATTTCGTGAATCTTTATGTCGCGTCCGACCATGCGTTGTATCATGCTCATGGGAGCTTGTCCGGGGCGAAAACCTTTGATTTGTGCTTTACGGCGGTAATCTTTAAGCGATTCATTTACTTTTGCTTCGTAATCAGCCGGGCTGACAGACAGACTGATTGTTGCATTTAAATCATCCTTTTTCGTGAAACTGATGTTCATTTTATTCTAAATTTAATATAATCGACATAAAAAAAGCCGCCGTTCCTCGGCGGCTTTCGTGCGGGTGAAGGGACTCGAACCCCCAAACCTTGCGGCATCAGATCCTAAGTCTGACGCGTCTGCCAATTTCGCCACACCCGCGAATTGAGGTCGCAAACTTAATGTTAAATTTTGGATTTACAAACAATTTGCAAGGCGAACCTTATTTTTTTTTATTTTTTTTTAAAATTCCAAATGTCGATGCTTTTTGCCGGAATAAATATCATCAATTGTTATCAAAATACCCGATTCTTCGACGCCTCCAAAATGATGGTTTATCGCTGTTCCAAAAAAGCGCATCGTAGGAGTCAGATTCATATATGAGTTTACAAGCGGCGGTATAACTTCGTTATTCTCACGCACTTGCTTGGATAATATTTTGTAATCTTCCTCATAATCAGAACTGTTAAGAACAGATTTTAAAATATCAATATCTGTATGATAATCAAGCGGTTCTGTCGGATACACAAGTTTTTCTTTATCGGGAAAATGTTTGTTGAGGAAGTACAGAATAAGGTCGCGGGCATACTTATTATAATGTGTGTACATGGTAACTTTCCCGAAAAAATATTTCACATTAGGGTTGTTTACGATAAGATATCCCAAACCGTCCCAAAGATTATCTAAGGCAAAAAGTGTTTTGCGACCGGCATTCGCGGCTTGATAGTTCGGTTGCACAAACGAACGTCCGAGTTCAATGGTATAGGGTAAATATTCACGTTTGAATTTGTCGGTAAAATCAAGCAAACCTTGCGTGGCAAGTTTCATACCGTTCAGTTTTTCGGCAGGCACATCGTTTAAATTAATGTATCTGTATCCTCCCAAAATTTCATGGCTTTCATTGTCCCAGACAATAAGTTGCTGATACGGAATTTCGGCAGTATCGTACTCATCAATGTCTGTATCTTCGCCTGTTCCGCCGCCCGCTTTACGGAATGCGATTTCGCGCAGTCGTCCCACTTCCTGCATCAACATCGGAGAATTATGCGCTGTAAACACGTACACCGGATTGTGTCCGTAATTCGTATAACGCATCAATTTAGCTTCGGTAAGTTCGGCAAGCAATGCTTCTTTCGTAACCGGATTTCTGATTTCTTTCACGTGCTGTATAATTTTCGTTTGAAAATGAGAAATATGTCTTGTTTTACAAATCAAAACGAAATAGCAAAACTAATATAATAATTGAAAAAACTACAAAAAATCGTTCAATATTCCGATGTAATGCCATATTTTTGTTCAAAATAGCAGCTAAAGCAATGTATATCTGAAATTTGCAAAAAGATATTATTATAATGTGAATCGAAATAAATCACAATGTGTATCTTTTTTGAACTCATTCCGAAGCCCTAAAATTGTTTTGAATAAAAAAATACATTTCATAAGAATAATCAAGTTACGCAAACGAATGCAAAAAGTTACGAATCAAACGTTTGCATTCGTATTCAGCGTTTTATTTATCCGGAATTTCAACGATTCGTCAATTTTTTTTTAACTGCTATACATAGAATTCAAATCTTATGTCTGTCATTATCAATGAAAAAGCTCAAAAGGTAATTCGGTGCAAAAAAAAAATTAAACATTTTCTTAAAAAAATAGCGCAATATATCGGAATAACTTCTTATTTTGTGCTGTCATTTTTACACAAAAACGTAAAAAAAAAAGATATGAGTTACATCAAAATTGAAAAGGATAAGCTGGTAAACTTAGAATATACACTTGGCAAAGAATATCTGCGCACCAATCGTGCCGGAGCTTATGCAAGTTCGACGCTGTGTAACTGTAACACACGTAAATACCATGGCTTACTTGTAGTTCCGCTTAAAGACGGACAAAAGCACGTTCTGCTGTCAAACGTTTCAGAAACGGTCGTTCAGCATGACAAAGCGTTTCGGCTTGGAATAAACAAATTTTCCGGCGGCGTTTTTGAGCCACACGGACACCGCTACCTGCGCGAATTTGGGTCAAATCCAATACCCTCAACCACTTACAGAGTTGGAGGCGTAGTTCTGAAAAAAGAAATTTTGCTTACAATGAATGAGCACACCATGCTTATTCGATATACATTGTTGGAAGCAAATTCGCCCACGAAACTCCGTCTTCAACCGCAACTCGCATTCCGTAACATACATACGCTCAATCGCGCAAACATGGATGCAAATTTTAAAATTGGCGAATCCAAAAACGGCGTAAAAGTAAAAATGTATCAAGAGTATCCGTTTTTACACATGCAATGTTCCGTGCAAAGCAAGTATGTCGCTGCTCCGGACTGGTTGTATAATATTGAATATCAAGAAGAACAACGTCGCGGATACGATTATCAGGAAGACTTGTTTATTCCGGGATATTTTGAAGTTGATATTAAAAAAGACCAATCCGTAATATTTGCCGCCGGCTTAGACGAAGCTGCCACAGCCGGACTTTTGAAGAAATTCAATTCCGAAGTAGAAAAACGCATTCCGCGAGACAGCTTTGAAAATAGCTTACTCAATGCTGCAAGTCAATTTTTCATCAAAAAAGACACCGAACTTTACCCCGAAGCCGGTTTTCACTGGTACGGATTTGAATTCCGCGAAGCACTCATTTCGCTCGCCGGACTGACACTTCCGCAAGGCGAAGTTGCTGTATTTGAGGAGAGTATGCAAACAATTCTAAAACGCTTTTACAAAGCTAAACAAACTATCGCAGCAGATTTACCGCTGCATCTCATTCGGACTATACAACAATACGCCGACTATGTGAAAAACCCACAAACCGTTTGGGAAAAATACGGTAAAGACATTGTAAAAATTGTAAAATCCATAAGCGAAGGCTTTTACGCCATGCAACTGCACGACAACGGTTTGCTCTGGATTCCGGAGAACGAACCTACACAAACGTGGATGAACGAAATTATTGACGGACACGCAGTTACACCGCGCACAGGTTATGTCGTGGAAATCAACGCCTTATGGTACAATGCAGTTATGTTTATTGATGCACTTGCAACTCTGAACGGCGACAAAAAAACACAGAAATTTTTGGACGGTTTCAAAAATAAAATCGCAGAATCATTCTGTAATGTGTTCATAAACGACCGCGGCAGACACCTGAGCGACACCATAAACTCACAAGGCGTAATTACCGACACGCGCTCGAACCAAATTTACGCCATCGCGCTACCCTACTCGCCTTTGGACGACAGCAAAAGGTTGCTTGTTCTTGAAAGTATAGAAGATCACTTACTTACCGAACGTGGTTTGCGTACATTATCGCCCCGTAATCACAAATACGAACGCCTGGAATGCGACACCGACTACAACCGAAGTCGTACAAAACATCAAGGCTCTGTAATTCCATGGTTATTAGGGCTTTACACAGAAGCAAAACTCAATATACACGGACACACCGGTTTGTATTCGCTCGTAAAACGCTACACCGCGTTTGAAGAAGTGATGAACCAACGCGGCTTAGGCACAATTTCGGAATATTACAGCGGAAATCCGCCTTACGATGCACACGGTGCAATATCTTATGCCCCAAGCATTGCAGAAATTCGCAGAATGAAAATGTTAATTGACGATTTTGCAAAAAACAGTCCGAAATAAGGGGTGGAACCTAAATTTTTTATTATCAATTTTGTACAAATTAGCTACACAGTATAACAATACTATAAATATCAGATTATGAAAGTATTAATGTTCGGTTGGGAGTTCCCGCCACATATCTCCGGAGGTTTAGGAACCGCATCTTACGGTTTAACCAAAGGACTTTCAAAATTAGAAAACATCGAAATTTTGTTCGTAGTGCCGAAACTTTACGGCGACGAAGATGCAACTATCGCAAACATGATAGGTGCAGGCGATGTTTATGTGAAACAAAAACGCTACACTTACAACGAAGTTTGGTCGGAATCGGAAACAGAAATCCGACGAGTAAACTACGGCGAAGGCTACAAATTCTCCGAAGAACCCGAAATTCTGAAAGAAATCAGCTTCATCGAGGTCAAATCGCTTCTTCGTCCATATTTGACGGATGAGGAATTCGACAAATTTTTAGATAAAAAAATAGTTGAAGGCAGCCGCGTAAAAATTTCAATCGACGGAAAATTCTACTACGAAGAAGAAGGCGTTTTGAAAGAAATTAACGGCACAATCGTTGAAAACGTGGAAGATATGGAAGCCGACGGAAAATTCATTTTCTCCGGAAAATACGGTTCCAATCTCATGCAAGAAGTCTTTAACTACGCCAAGGTTGCCGCTGTAATTGCACGCGAAAACACGTTCGACATCATTCACGCACACGATTGGCTGACGTATGCAGCCGGTATTGCCGCCAAACAAGTTTCCGGCAAACCGCTTGTAATTCACGTACATGCAACAGAATTCGACCGCGGCGGCGAAAACCAAGTGAACGACCAAGTTTACAATTTGGAAATCACGGGCATGAATCAGTCAGACAAAATTATCACCGTAAGTAATTTAACCAGAAATATCGTCATAAATCGTTACGGACAACATCCCGATAAAGTTGTTACCGTTTACAATGCCGTTGAACCTCAGGAAGCCGAACATATTTCGTTCAAGAAAAATGTAAATGAAAAAATCGTAACCTTTCTCGGACGTATCACGCTACAAAAAGGTCCGGCATATTTTGTCCGTGCTGCTAAAAAAGTTTTGAGCAAAGCCGACAATGTGCGCTTCGTTATGGCAGGCAGCGGCGACATGTTTCATCAAATGATACGTTACACCGCAGAACTTGGTATTGCCGATAAATTTCACTTTACCGATTTCTTAGTCGGAGATGATGTTACGCACATGTTCTCTATCAGCGACGTGTATGTAATGCCCTCAATGTCAGAGCCTTTTGGTATTTCGCCGCTCGAAGCCATGCGCTCCAACGTGCCCACAATAATCTCGAAACAATCCGGCGTTGCCGAAGTTTTGAAAAATGCCATAAAAGTCGATTACTGGGACGACGATGCCATTGCCGATGCCATCTACGGTTTGATAACGTACGGCGGCATTGCCGAATACCTCAAACGCACTTCAAAACCAGAAGTGGATAATCTAAAATGGGAAAACGCCGCAAAACGCGTTAAAACAGTTTATGAATCAGTTTTGAATAAAAAATAAATAAGATGCGTACTATTTGCCTTTACTTCCAAGTACACCAACCATACCGATTAGCAAAACGCTACCGCTTTTTCGAAATCGGCGAAAATCATTACTATTACGATGATTATGAGAACCGTATGCACATGCAACGCATCGCAAAAGATGCCTACTTGCCGGCCAATAAATTAATGTTGGATTTGATAAAACAACACGGCGACGCATTCCGAATCAGTTACTCAATCAGCGGAACGGCAATTGAACAATTCCGACAATACGCGCCCGAAGTGCTCGAAAGTTTCAAAGAACTTGCCCGAACGGGAAACGTTGAATTTCTTGCCGAAACATACTCACACTCACTGAGTTCGCTTAGAGATAAAGATGAATTTAAAGCTCAAGTGAAACAACACGCCGACCTGATGCAAGAAGTATTCGGACAAACACCCAAAGCGTTCCGAAATACCGAATTAATCTACGATGATTATATTGGCGAAGCCGTGTACGACCTTGGTTACAAGACAGTTATCACCGAAGGCGCAAAACACGTTTTGGGTTGGAAAAGTCCGAACCGCTTGTATTTCAATCCGTTTCAGCCCGAACAAAAAATACTGTTGCGAAACTATGAATTGAGCGATGATATTGCATTCCGCTTCTCAAACCGCACATGGGGTGAATGGCCTCTGACCACAGAAAAATATGCCAAATGGCTTAATAATGTGGACGTTAACGACAACACCGTTAACCTTTTCATGGATTACGAAACCTTTGGCGAACACCAAAAAGCCAGCACCGGAATTTTTGAATTTCTTGCAAATTTGCCGAAAGCGGTTTTAGAAAATACGGATTTTCGTTTCGCAACAGCCTCTGAAACTGCCAATGCGCACTATCCGGTTGCCCCGATGCACGTGCCTTACGCAATATCTTGGGCTGATTTGGAACGCGATGTAACGGCTTGGCTCGGCAACGAAATGCAAGAAGAAGCGTTCGGCAAATTGAAATCTCTGTCGCAAAAAGTGCGCGCCGTATCCGATTTTGGAATACATCGCGATTGGCAATATTTGCAAACCAGCGACCATTTTTACTACATGAGCACAAAAATCATGTCAGACGGTATGGTTCACAGCTATTTCAATCCGTATTCGTCGCCGTTTCATGCGTTCATTAACTATATGAACATTCTGAGCGACTTTGCTTTACGAGTTGAAGATGCTTACGAACATTACTTAAATAACACGCAACCCGGTATTGAGAATTTGATAAAAGAATACGAGGAAAAACTCAATTCGCTCAAAAATAAACTTGGAGTTGCTATTCCGATTGAAAAAAGCAAGCCTGAAATTCCTGTAATCAGCGCAACGAAAGAAGAATTTCCGGCAATTGAGGAAAAAAGCAAAGCCAAACCAAATGCTCCTACGAAACCGAAAGTTGAGCCGGCAAAATCCGAAACCAAAGCTACAACAAAAAAGTCCGGTTCGGAAGAAAAAAAGGTAGATTCCGCTAAAAAATCGGAGAAGAAAAAATAAGACAATAAAAATAAGTTAGATTGAAAGTCAAAAATAGGATAGAGTTTTACTTGTTTCTATTTTTGCACTTTCCAATATGCCTTTTTTATTTTGATTCATTTAACTCTAAAACTTTTGGAAATGAAAACAGATAAAGACGATTTAGGTATTGAAAAAGAGGAAGGCAATGAGAACATAAAAATAGATGTACCATTTAAACCTGAAGATATTAACATCAAAATTGTACCGAGAAACATCGGACAATTAGTTGAGCTATTGGAAGATAATCAAATTTTAATACCGAAGTACCAACGACTTCCTAATCTTTGGAATGATACAAAAAAAAGCAGATTTATAGAGTCGTTGATGCTAGACCTACCGATTCCTTTATTCTATTTTGACGAGGGAGACGAAAAAAAATGGTACGTTGTAGATGGATTGCAGCGTATGAGCACATTGGAGCACTTTATGTTAGGTAGCGGAAGTGTAAGCCAAAATAAAGTCAAACTTAAATTAATTGATCTAGAATTTCTTACAGATTATAATGACAAAACATGGGACGATTTACCTCGGGACATAAAGAGAAGAATAAACTCCAATCAAGTTACGATTAATCTGATTGGAAAAGGAACACCTGACGAAGTTAAATACACAATATTCAGTCGGATTAACCAAGGAGATGTCCCTTTAAAGCCCCAAGAAATTAGAACAGCACTATTTCAAGGATACAGAGTTGATTTTTTAGAAAATCTTATTTCAAAAGAATCTGAAGTCGGAAAACTATTCCACAAAGTAACCGATGGTTCTGTGAAGTCACTAAGACAAGAGGATTTAGATTTTATTTCAAGATTCGTTGCATTTTATTTAAAAGATTACAAAACTTACGAACCGGCAATGGATAAATTTATCACATTGGGAACTAGACAAATACCGAAAGAGGTTCCCTACCAAAAAAAAATTATTGACAATTTCAAAAAATCACTAGATTTAACTTGGACAATATTCGAAAAGGATTCTTTCAGAAAAAGAACAAATATCCAAGACTCTCGAATGCCAATCAATAAACCAATTTTTGAAGTTCTATCAACAACATTTTCAAAATTAAGTAACGAAAAAATAGAAACGATAAAGGCTAATAGGGAAGAATTTAGACTAAAATTTATTGAATTTCAAAAAAGCAACAAAGATTTTTGGAATGCAATTACAACAGGAACAGCAACTAAAGACAGTGTTATAAATAGGAATAACGAATTTATCAATTTTTTAAATAACTTCTTAAATGATAAAAGAAATTGAATTAGTAAATTTTAAATCTCATAAAGATACGAAAATTTCACTCTCTAATCTAACAGTGCTCTGCGGTTCGAATGGAGTTGGTAAGTCATCTCTGATTCAATCACTTCTACTTATCAGAGAGGCATATTTAAAAGATAAATCATTTGACATTCTTGATTTAAAATCAAATTCTGCTAAAATAGGCACTGCAAATGATGTGTTATACGAATTCGGTCTTCAAAATAGTTTTAGCTTATTCTTAAAATTTGACACAAACAATTATTTTAAGTTTTCATATAAAGCAGATAAAGAAAGCGAAAAAATAAAATCGTTTATAAGCCTCGCTAAAGAAATTTCTTATATTATACCGATTACTGAAGACATGACGTTATTTAACTCAAATTTTCAGTATATTGGAGCAGGGCGTCTCGGGCCTCAATCTCAATACCCAAAAGATGATAAGATAGTAGATGTTTACAAACAAATTTCTGTTATAGAAGGACAGGCAGAGTATTTTGTACATTTCTTGGATAAAAATAGAGATTTAGAAATATTGAGTAGCTTATATTTTCCGAGTGAGAATAATCATTTCGGAGACTTATACACGCAGGTTACTCTCTGGCAAAAATTCATTTTTAACGGAGCAAATGCAGAAGTACAGGACATTGGAAAGCTGGGCTACTTATTAAAATATTCGTTTGATGCAGAAACAAGTATCGGAAGAACAAGCTATTTCGATGCAAAAAATGTGGGCTTCGGTTTAACATACACCCTACCTATTCTTGTAGCCGTTCTTTCGGCAAAAAAAAACTCGTTAATATTAATAGAAAATCCTGAATCCCATCTTCATCCAAGCGGGATTGCACGATTAACTGAGTTATTTTGTCTTGCCTCCCAATCTGGAATCCAAATAATTATCGAAACTCATTCCGATCATATTATCAATGGAATTTTAGTTCAATCTAAATATTTTGAAGAGTCAGTTGGTGTAAAAGGAATCAGCAGACAAAATGTAAAGCTATATCAATTCAACAGAGATTATGCCGAACATAGCACAATTGCCGAAGAGGTTCCAGTAGAAGAAAACGGAAGAATCTATGATAAACCATTAGATTTTTTCGACCAGATAGACAACGATTTAAGAGAATTGATATAACATGACGACATTTCTTATTCTTTTTCCGGACAAAACAGATGATATCGCAAATCATGTCCCAAACAAAGAAGAAGCGTCCAAATTTGCAAAAGAAATTCTTATGACTCTTGATAGAATTGATTGTGAAAGTGAGACAGAAATCTCCTTTGAAAAAACAAATTTTGAAAATTTCTTAACAGTCATAGAAAGTTTAGAATCCTTGCATAAATTTCGAATTGGTTCTTACTCGTTGGAAACTGTTCTAAGAAAAATCATAACTAATAATTCTATACGTTTTATTAGGAATGTTACAAGTTTGTTTGATTATAAAATAAAAATGAACTCATTTTTTGAAATTGACAACATTTTTTATTCCAAGAATCAAAATAGGAAATTAAACAGGCTTGATTTTAGGCACTGTGAAAACCATCCTGATTACAATCCTGCAAAAAAAAGTCCATTAATTGGAGGCATAGGGGGTTTTGAAAATGCAGAAAAACTTCTTCCGTCTGCTGTCGGAGATGCAAAAACTAAAAGAACCATTTTGATTAATCAAGATCGCATAAATAATAGCTTTTTTTTACGATACGAAAATGAAAATTTCGAAAATCAATATCATGCTTTTCATATTGTAAAGAGAGAGAACACCAGATATATCGAAGACAAAGAAATGTTACTTAAGATAAAAAGTAATCGAAAAGGTATTCCGAGAGCATTTAAAATTATTGAATACAGGTGTAAAAATACACTTTAAAAATTCGTAAAACAAAAAAAGCACTCAGAAAACTGAATGCTTTAATTTTGGGTAGCTGATGGGATTTGAACCCACGACCCTCGGAACCACAACCCGATATTCTAACCAACTGAACTACAGCTACCATTTTGAGTTCGGAGTGCAAATATGCAGCTTTTTTCTAAATATACAAAAAATATTTGCACTTTTTTTACTCTATTTTGTAACAAACACTAAACGTGCATGTTAGCAATGTCTTCTCGCATGGCGGCATCTACCAAAATTCGTCCGCAATGCTCGCATACCGTAATTTTCTTTCGTGTAGAAATGTCTAATTGACGTTGCGGCGGTATTTTTGCAAAGCAACCTCCGCAAGAATCGCGGTTTACGCTCACAATTGCAAGTTTATTTTTAACATTTCCGCGAATGCGTTTGTAGGCAATCAACAATCTGGATTCTATCAATTTTTCCAAATATTCCGATTGTCTGACCAAATCGGTTTCATCTTTTTGGGTTTCACTTACAATGCCTTCAAGCTCAACACGTTTGGCGTTGAGTTCTTCATTTTTTTCGGCTATACGTTGTTTAATTTCGTCAATACGGTCTTTATTTTCCGTAATTTTGAACTTATATTCTTTAATGCGTTTTCCGCTGAGTTCTATCTCAAGTTTCTGAAACTCAACTTCTTTGTTCAGCGAATCGAACTCGCGGTTGTTACGAACCGTGTTTTGTTGTTTTTCGTATTTTTCAATTAGTCCGTTTGACTCTTTTACGGAATGTTCTTTTTCCGCAATTTGTTTTTTCAGTTCTTTGTTGTCGTTTTCAACTTTTTCGATACGCGTTTGCAATCCGGCAACTTCATCTTCCAAATCTTTCACTTGCAAAGGCAATTCGCCGCGCAGGGTTCGTATTTCGTCAATTTGTGAGTCTATGGACTGGAGTTTGAAGAGATTTAACAATTTTTCTTCAACTGTGTGATTTTGAATGTTTTCAGTCATCGCTAAAAATATTTAATCGGATTGGTATTGATTTCGGATAAATAACTCACAAAGGTATGAAATTTTTTTGAAAGAATTTCATAAAAAATTTCTTTTGTATAGTGTTCGCTTTCAAAATGTCCGATATCGGTAATTAAAATCTTGCCGTCGGCATCGAAAAATTCGTGATATTTGAAATCTGCGCTTATGTAAACATCTGCTCCTGAACGTATTGCGTTGTTTAGCATAAAACTGCAACTGCCGCCGCACAAGCCAACTTTTTTTATAGATTTTCCGAGCAATTCGGTATGTCTAATGACGGGAACCTGAAATGTTTTTTTCAAAAAAAGCATAAAATCTGTTTCCGACATCGGCACGGAAAGCTCGCCGACGATGCCTGTGCCTACATTTGCGAACGAATTTTGCAACGCGTACACGTCGTACGCAACTTCTTCGTACGGATGTGCTTCGGTCATACGCGTGATAACTTTGTCTGTCAGATAATTTGGAACGATTGTTTCAATTTTAACTTCGGGTTCTCGGTGCAGCTCGCCGGGTGTGCCCACAAACGGATTTGTGTTTTCGTTTCCGCGAAATGTCCCGAAACCTTCTGTATTATAGCTACAGTTATCGTAATTTCCAATGTGCCCGGCACCCGCGTCGAACATGGCTTGGCGCACGTTGTCGGCGGAATTTTGTGGCACAAAAACCACGATTTTGTTCAAAATTCCGGTAGCAGGCGAAAGTGATTTCACTTGTTGCAAGCCTAATTTTTGTGCAATTTTTGTGTTTACACCACCCGAAATGCTGTCAAGGTTCGTGTGCGCGGCAAAAATGGCAATATCGTGCTTAATTGCCAGAATCACAGTGCGTTCCGTGTATGTTTTGCCCGTAATGCGTTTCAAACCTTTAAAAATGACAGGGTGATGCGCCACAATTAGATTTGCATTCTTAGCAATTGCCTCATTTACAACAGCTTCCGTAACATCTAATGCTATCAGCACATTCGTAACTTCGGCATCGGGGTTTCCGACAATCAAACCGGCATTGTCATAAGATTCCTGCAACGACGGCGGCGCAAAGGTTTCAATATATTTGCAAACTTCGGAAATTTTCATTTCAAATATGTTTTATCCGTAAAAATTTGATAACCAATAATTTTGCCCAAAAATACATTTTTTACTCAAATTACTTGTATTTTATTTCGTTTTTAGGAAAAAGCAATTCTGTTTTTATATTTTTGCAAGAAAAATTTTATGCAAAAGCTGATAGATTTTCGTTCCGATACCGTTACAAAACCGACAGCCGCCATGCGCACAGCGATGGCAAACGCCGAAGTGGGCGACGATGTGATGCAGGAAGACCCGACTGTAAATCGTTTGGAAAAACTTGCAGCTCAGATGCTTGGAAAAGAAGCTGCGTTGTTCGTGCCTTCCGGAACGTTTGGAAATCAGCTTGCAATTCTCACGCACACCAAGCGCGGCGACGAAATTGTGATTCCGGAAAATGCACACGCCATTCAGTATGAAGTGGGCGCGGCGGCAGTCATCGCGGGCGTGCAAACGCGCACGGTGCGCCCGCAGAACGCGTGGATGACGCTCGAAGAAATTTTGCCCGCAATTCGTTTCGGTTACGACATCCACCAACCCGAAACGGGCATGATTTATTTGCAAAATCCGGCCGGAAACGGCGATGTGATGCCGCTTGCCGAGATGCAACGCATTTACGAATTTGCTAAAAATCAAGGCATTCGAGTGCATACGGACGGCGCACGAATTTTTAATGCTGCTACGGCTTTGAATGTAAAAGCAGCCGAAATTAGTCGGTATTCTGACTCCGTAATGTTTTGTTTATCAAAAGGTTTGTGTGCGCCTGTCGGTTCTATGTTGTGCGGAACGTCTGAATTTATTTATCGTGCCCGAAAAAACCGAAAACTCATGGGCGGCGGAATGCGCCAAGTCGGAATTTTGGCTGCCGCCGGTATCATCGCGCTCGAAGAAATGTCGCTTCGCTTGCAAGACGACCACGACAAAACACGCCGATTAGCCGAAATTTTTGCACAATACTCTATTTTCGATATTAATCTTAACACATTGAAAACCAATATTTTATATTTGAAATTCAAACCCGAATACATCCATTTGGCAAACAAGTTTCACTCCGAAATATCAACTGTCGGAATTTTGACCTATCCTCCACGTTCGGGTGAAATTCGATTCGTAACACACAACGATATTTCATGGCAAGACATTTCGGCGTTTGAGGAAAAATTGCATGGAATTATGCAAAAAATCAGTTAAATTTAGTTTTAACTTTATTTTTGCCCCGCCATAGTTGTCAAATGCTAACTATAGTATGTTGTATAAGATACATTCTATAAGTAGCTTTGCACCGATATTTTTTTTTAATGGAAAAACAAAACATCCTTACAAAATTTGGGCAAAGAGTTAGGAATCTGCGAAAAGAGAAGCGTATTTCTCAGGAAGAGCTTTCTTTTAGAGCCGGATTACATCGAACGTATATAGGTATGATTGAACGAGCCGAAAAAAATATCACTTTAGTAAATATTGCAAAAATTGCAGAAGCTCTGAATATTGAAATGAAAGACTTATTCAATGACAACCTACAAGATTAATTCAAATTTCCAAAAAAATCTCGGATTTTATCTCAATTCAGTCCAAATTCATCTAGCTGTGGTTGATGTGAACTTATTTTTAAGTTCACTGCCTCCTATGTTGTACAGAAATATAGACTTTAAAACGACCGGCGCAATGATTGGTGCAATATTTTGCTCTAAACTCGTAGAACACATTCCTGATGCAGCAGTAAATCCGATAGAAAAGGGACATCCTGATATAATACCAAAAATTGGTTTAGACTGTTCCGAGGAACAACTCCGAAACTATCCGGAAGGTTTGGAAATAAAAGGAACAATTGGAAATATAAGGAATGGTGCAAATCTTCGTGCAGGGGAATCAAGAATCAATGCTCTCATTGGGATCACTTGGCAAGCACATCATAGAGAAGTCAATAATTTACTTGGATTTATTTGGGATTTCTCAAATACAACAAAAACATTTAA
>DYSM01000573.1 GCA_020718265.1 Draconibacterium orientale
TCTACAATTAAACGTTTTAAGTAGTTTGAAACTTTGTCAGACCTATTTTTAATTTGTCTAATCAGCACATTCTCAAATTTTCATATCAGCTCATCATCACATCATCAAATTAAAACATTGTGTTCCAAATAGATAATACCGTTATTTCAGACCTTTTAATAAAGAAAAAATTCGTGTGCGACCTGTCCGCCTGCAAAGGCGCGTGCTGTGTACACGGCGATTCGGGCGCGCCGCTCGAACAGTCGGAAGCTGCGGCTTTGGACACGTATTTTGAACACATAAAACCGTTCATGCGTCCCGAAGGCATCGTGGCTGTGGAACAAAACGGCTGCCATTATGTTGATGATGAGCACGATGTGGTAACAATGTTGATTGGCGGAGCAGAGTGTGCTTATACGGTGTTCGATGCCGACGGCGTAACGTGGTGCGCCGTCGAAAAAGCATTTTTAGCGGGTGAGGTGCCGTTTCGCAAACCAATTTCGTGTTATTTGTATCCTGTGCGCACAAAAAAAATCGGCGATTTCGAAGCCGTAAATTTCGATGAGTGGGATATTTGTAAAGCTGCACTCAAATTAGGCAAAAAAAACGACACGCCCGTCTATCAATTCCTGCAAGCTCCGCTCAGCGAAAAATTTGGCAGAGAATGGTATGAGCAGCTTGATTATTTGGCGAAAAATTATTTCAAAGATAAAATCTGAGTCGTTTGATCTATTTGATATCGCTCGTATCCCGCTTTTCAAATGTCTGATTTGCATCGTGCTCAAAGTGCTTTCCGTCAATGCTATAATCGCCCATGACGCAACGCCAACCTTCGGATATCATGGTGTATTGTGCCCACATGACCATTTTCATGTTTGCCAATTCGTAAGGTTTTTGTCCCCGAACCACAAATTGGTATCCATGTTTCAAACACAAGGGGCGTTCGATGTGTGCCGCCCGCTTCGTAGGACGGACTTACGAAAAGTTTGAACGAATCCGCCAACACAGTTCCGTCTATTTCACGAACAACTACGCTGTCGAAATCCGAATTTTCAAAGCCTTTGAAATTCACAACCATATCGTGCACAGAATCTGTTTTGGCACATTTTGTTTCAAAATTTTTGCGTTCCTGCTCAGTCCATTTGTGGTTGCAAGCGGTCGTTATCAGCAGAATCACAGCCGCAAGACCATAGATTTTTCCGGATATTTTCTGTTTCATTTTGTTTTGAATTCAGCATTTAAATTCATGAGTTCAGTATAAAAAGTCATAAAGTTGAAAGTTTGTAAAGTTAAATTA
>DYSM01000574.1 GCA_020718265.1 Draconibacterium orientale
CAGTAATTTAACTTTACAAACTTTCAACTTTATGACTTTTTATACTGAACTCAAACATATTTTCAGCTAAAGTCCAAGTTTTTTTGCTAAAGTTTTTGGTATAGCATCTTTGTGAACCATAATTGCAATGGTTTTAAGGTTCACAAAATCTGACGACATATACAGGTAACCTTCTGATTTATTGGATTTTCCCCAAGAATTTTTTGTTAAATAAAAGATATTTCCGGATTTGTCGGTTGCGATGCCTGTGAGGTGCATCAAATGATCGTCGGCTGTGGACAAGTCGTCAAATGTTTGCCGGCGAGCTGTTTGAATTCCGACTGATTTTACAAGCTCAGTTTGCTCTGACGTCAAATCCGCACGACTGTCTTGATGTCGGAAACCGGCTTCGCTCACATCGCCGTCCCACGCGACGGAAAATCCGTTTTTTAAGGCGTTGTCCACAACCTCAATCAGCTCATTCACAGGCACATTGTAATACGCATCGCGCGACCAATTGTCGGGTACTTCCAAATCAAATTGCGCGTAAAACGGGTGGTGCTCGTACGATGTCAGTTCCACATATTCATCGGCATTGAATGCCATGGCTTGTTCGGCAAAGGTTTGTGGTGTATAGTTTTTTCCTTCATAATCAAACTGTTGCGGCATTTTTCCGAGATGTGCGTCCAACAAACCCGCAAACATGTAACGCCAATCGTTTCCGACGGACGGTTTTCCGGCAACATCGTCCAAAATATATTTCAAAAACCGCTCGAGTTGCTCGTGGTTGTGGCTTTTCTTTCCGTTTGTGAGCCCGGGATATACACTTTCCGGCACTAATCCGTATCGCGCAACAGCATTTGTAAAATCGTGAGCCTGACCGCCTTGCGAGAAATTTGCTTTGCCGTACAAACGGACATACAACTCTGCCTTTTCAGTGTAAACATTGCGCACTACATACATTTCGGATAAATCGTAAACAGGTTTGCCTTTGCGAATTGCCTCCGCCTCTAAAAATGAGGCAGTTGTGTAAGCCCAACACGTGCCCGTATTGTCCTGACTTTTTACGATGCCGGTTTTTACTTGGTTTTGAATGGTAAAATCGGGATGTTTTTGAGCAAAAACATTTGCAGATAATAAACTGATTACCAGAACTATACCTATATTTAAACGTATTATTTTGTACATTGATAACGATTTTTGGAAACAGTACAAATGTAATTTTTTTTTCAAATCGAACGACATTTTTTCAAATTGTTTCTTTCCATTCGAATAAATATTATTTTTGCATAAAAGA
>DYSM01000144.1 GCA_020718265.1 Draconibacterium orientale
TTTACAAAAATGAAGAATATCATTTTGGAGCAAGTGCATATCACAGAAATTTCAATCTGAAGCTTGCAACTCGTCGCGGAAAAGACGTAGAAGCTCTGTTACCCACTGACGATACAGAAGCAATGGCGTTTATGGAAACAAAAATTTTAGAAGGCGTTGTTATCCTGTTGGAAACGAAATACCCGACATTGGAACCACAAACCGGCGGAATTGATCAGTATGTAGAAGTTACGTACATGGTTTATTACGGAACGAATCCGTCGCCGTATTTCAAAACCAGATTCAAATGCACCGAAACCGGAAAATTTGAACCTATAGAGGAAAATCCAACCGTGCAAGTGAAGTAAAATGAGTCCTAAGATTATTGATTTGAGATATGAGACTTCAAATACAAAATGTTTAAATTGATTCTTTCGGAGTATCATATCTCAAAATAAATTGAGACTCAACACAAAAGCCGCTCCGAAATGAGCGGCTTTTTTTGTGCAGACATTCAAAGAAAAATATTTCGTTGAAAAATTATGATTTCAGCAGAAATAGTTGTAAATTTGTCGCCCTTTTAACTCATTAATCGGCTAACATGACCCACATCACCCCACCCGAAAACCTGACCAACATTTTTGACGAAGAATATTCATCACACCTGCACAGCGGTAAAATTTTTGTGCAGTTGTACAAAAAACTTTACCATCTTTTAACAGTTGAACTTACCGTTGCGCCACAAAAAATTCTCGCACAATTGGAAGAACTTTTTGGCTCCGAACATTTTCAAGTACTGCACAAACGCGAAATGCTCTCGCGCAAAAAAAAGAAAAACAAACTGCAACTCAACCGGTTCAGCTACGTGGTACAACTGCGCCCCGAAGTGCTTATTGAGATAGAAAATTTCTCGGTAACGTTCATTTTCGGCGATGAAGCGATGCGCGAAGATTTGGAAAAAATGGCGATAGCCATAAAACCAAAGCCAAAAAAGAAAAAGCATAAAAACAACTTTTACATGCTCGTGCGCTCGCAATTCGGCTCCGGTTTCGATTTGCAAAAATTCAACGTCCGCGAAATGTCTGTCGATATTGAAAATAATTACAACGACGATTTTGCTAACGCCGACCGCATGATTCAATCCTTTTTGAACGACGAAAAGCGGAACGGAATCACAATGTTGCACGGAAAATACGGAACCGGCAAAAGTTCCTATATCCGACATTTGATAAAAAACGTGAACAAACGCTTTATCTACCTGCCTCTCAACCTGATGTATGAAGTGAGTTCGCCTGATATTTTGAATTTTTTCTCGGAATACAGAGACAGTATTTTGATTTTGGAAGATTGCGAAGAACTCATCAAACCGCGAAACGGTTCAAATTCCGGCAACCAGGCCTTGGTAAATTTACTGAACATTGGCGACGGCTTACTCTCTGATGCTCTGGCATTTAAGCTCATTTGCACCTTCAACGCCGACCTCAAACAAATCGACCCGGCAATTATGCGTCGCGGACGACTTGCCGTGCGATACGAGTTCAAACCACTTTCCGTAGAAAAAGCTAAAGCCTTAGCTGACAAGCATCAAATTACCATGGATATTAACGCGCCGGTTACCATTGCCGATATTTTTAATCAGCAACAACTCAACGACGACGGTTTTGACTCGGGCATAAAAGTCGGTTTTTAAGCCGATTTTTTCTCGCCGTAAGCCAAAAAAATGTGATATTTCGCGCCGCCTTTGTCCATGGTGTGCGCACGTTCGATGCTAACATTCTCAAACCCCGCGGCGCGCATCGCTTCGGCAAATTTTTCAAGTTCGAAACCGTTGTGATACACGCCTTCCTGCGCCTCCTCGCCGTGGAACGAACCATCTTCAGGCTCCAAATCCGCAATGGCAACTGCTCCGCCTTTTTTCAAAGCTGAAAACGCTTTTACCATAATTTGTTCAGGATATTTGAAATGATGAAACGTCATGCCGGACACAATCAAATCAAATTTCTTTTCCGGAAGATTCTCTGTATCTGCATTAAAAAGCTGAATTTCAACATTTTCTGCCTGTAAATCCGAAACTTTTTTCGCCAACACGTCCAACATGCCTTGCGAGCTGTCGAACGCCGTAATTTCCTTCACAAGCGGCTGAATATGAAACAGTAACAAACCTGTTCCCGTTCCTAAGTCGGCAACTGTGAGTTTGGCACTCAATTTTACTTTTTTCGAGATAGCTTTAAAAATGTTTTGCACCATTTTCACACGGCGTTGCGCCTCATCCCAATCTTTTGCAATTTTATCGAAACGGTTCATCTTAAACATTTTTCGATTGAAACCGCAAATTTATACAAAATTTTAAGAATTAAGACTTTATGCTAAATATTCTTGATTTTTTTTCAATTTACACAGAAAATTTTTCAGACAAAAAAAAATGGACTAATTTTGGCGTTTATCCGGCACAAAATATGACAACAGACATTTCCAAAGCACAATCGCCCTACCCTAAGAAATTTCTGATACTGAGTGGATTATTTCTGATAATCAATATTTTACAATCAATATTTACAGAGCTTGCCGGCGATGAATCTTACTATTGGCGTTATGCGCAAGATTTGGATTGGGGCTATTTTGACCATCCGCCGCTCCTGGCTGTGATGATAAAACTTGGCGGATTTCTGTTCGGCGGCGAACTTGGCGTACGTTTCGTCGGCGTTTTATTTGGTTGGGCAAGTATTTTTCTGCTTTGGCATTCGTTAGATAAAGAATTGAGAACCAAGCCTTTCGCAACGGAACTTTTCTTTTTGATGTGGTTTGCATTTCCAATTTTCAACATCTACACCTTTATAACGGTTCCCGATTCGCCTTTGCTGTTTTTTGCAATTTTGTATTTGTATGTTCTGAAAAAATTTAAAGAAAATTCGAGTTTCAAAATTACGTTCGTACTTGCGGTAGTTATGGCGTTGATGTTATACTCAAAATATCACGGTATCATACTGATTTTCATTACGATAATTGCAGATTGGAAATTACTTAAAAATCCGAAATTTTACATTGCTGCAGTTGTCGGTGCACTGCTTTTTATTCCACATTTAGTCTGGCAATATAACCACGATTTTGCCACGTTGCGCTATCATTTTTTTGAGCGAAATTCAGAGTTTTCATTCGCATTTATCGCAGAATATCCAATGAATGTGTTGCTAATTTTGAATCCGTTTTTGGCAGTGTTATTCTTGTTTGTTATTTTCAAAAACAGACAAAATACAGACAAAACTCAGCGATTTGTCTTTTGGGGTTTCATACTTTTTTTCGCATTTTCGGCATTAAAAAGCCATGTCGAGCCGCATTGGATAGCAATTTCGAGCGTGCCGTTGTTCGTTTTATTGTTCAAAATTGCCGCAGAAAATGATAAAATTCGGAATTTAGTGCGAAAATTTTCAATCGCGAGCATCGTCATTCTTGCTTTAGGTCGATTTTTTCTAATTTTTGATATTTTGCCCATAAAAACCGAGTTTCACGGCGGAAAAACCCTCGCATTGCAGATAGAAGCGAAAGCAGGAAATTTGCCGGTATTTTTAACTAATTCATACACAGCAGCTTCCAAATATTTTTTTTACACAGGAAAACCGGCATTTTCATACAACAGTGTGCATTACAGAAAAAATCAGTTCGATTTTTGGAATTACGAAGACACGTTGAAAGGCAAAACAGTTTTC
This sequence comes from Draconibacterium orientale, assembly GCA_020718265.1. Classification (GTDB taxonomy): domain Bacteria; phylum Bacteroidota; class Bacteroidia; order Bacteroidales; family JAADGE01; genus DYOJ01. The sequence continues at coordinate 3,684 of DYSM01000144.1, forward strand.
TTCACAAGTCCTTACAAATCAGCTTTTTTTACTAAAGAAATTAAATCGGATTTTTATTACGAGGTTATTGAAAATTTTCTGCCGTCAAAAAAAATTCGGCTGATTCCCGATACAAATTTTGAAACACTACATATCGGACAGTCCGAAAACTTTACAATTGAGCTTGAAAATCCATATCCGTTTTCGTTGCAAACCACTGATAAACAATTGCCTTTGATAATTTATGTTATTTTTCAAAAAGGTAAACACACTGCCGCCGAATTGCCGGTTACGGTAAGTTTGCCCGAAAAAATTGAAATGTTTTCAACGCTTAAACTCAATGCAACGTTCACTGTTCCGGAAATTTCGCCCGATAAATATACACTGTTTCTGTCTGTAAAACCGGGCAAATTGTACAGTCAATTCAACAGTAAATCATTCAAAACCAAAGTCGAAAAATGAGCAATCCGTCCAAGATTAAAACCGCCATTGTGATTCTGAATTGGAACGGAAAACATTTTTTGGAACAATTTCTGCCCTCGGTTGTTAAATTTTCACAAGGTATTGAAAATGAAATAATTGTAGCAGATAACGGCTCGTCGGATGATTCGATTATTTTTCTGAAAACCAAGTTTCCGGAAGTCAAAATTTTGGCTTTCGAAAAAAATTACGGGTTCACGGGCGGTTACAACAAAGCTCTTTTTCAAATAGATGCGGACTATTTTGTGCTTCTTAATTCCGATATCGAAGTAACGGAAAATTGGTTGAAACGCCCCACGGAACTTTTGGATTCCGACCCGAATATTGCAGCTGTGGCGCCGAAAATCAAAGCTTTTCACAACAAAACCATGTTTGAATACGCCGGCGCTGCGGGCGGTTTCATTGACAAATACGGCTATCCGTTCTGTCGCGGACGCATTTTGGGCGAAATTGAAGCCGACACCGGACAGTACGACGACGAATGCGACATTGCGTGGGCAAGCGGCGCGTGCATGTTCGTGCGTGCAAGTTTATACAAATCGGAAGGCGGTTTGGACGACGATTTTTTTGCGCACATGGAAGAAATCGACCTGTGTACACGACTGAAAAACAGAGGTTTCAACCTAAAATATACATCTCAATCCGTTGTGTATCATGTTGGCGGCGGCACGTTGCCAAACAACAATCCGCGCAAATTATTTTTGAACTATCGGAATAATCTCTTATTTTTGTACAAAAATTTGCCAAAGAAACATCTTTTAGTTAAAATTTTTTCTCGAATGGTTCTCGACGGACTTTCGGCAATTGTGTATTTGTTAAAATTCCAATTTGCATATTTTGCAGCAGTTTGGAAAGCTCACATCTCGTTTTACAAAATGTTACCGAATTTCAAACAAAAACGCAGAACTGCAAAATCTGAAAATAAACCCATCGGAATAGATTTTAACCGAAGTATTGTTTGGAATTATTACGTGAAGAAAAATAAAAAATTTTCCGACTTTATTTAACAAAGTATTCTCAAAAATATGTCAGACAGCCTCGTAATAACACCGACTTACAACGAAATTGAAAACATCGAAACCATTATTCTGACTGTTTTTTCTTTTCAAAAAGAGTTTGATATACTGATTGTTGACGACGGTTCGCCCGACGGAACGGGCGCAAAAGTCAAGGAACTTCAGCTCCAATTTCCCGGTCGATTACATTTATTGGAACGCAAAGGTAAACTCGGATTGGGCACGGCTTACATCGCCGGATTTCATTGGGCTTTGGAAAAAGGCTATGAATTTATGTTCGAGATGGATGCCGATTTTTCACATCCGCCGGAAAAACTCGCAGATTTGTATCACGAAATGAAACACAAGGGCGCCGATGTTGCCATCGGCTCGCGCTATATAAAAGGTGTGAGTGTTGTAAATTGGCCTCTGAGCAGAATTCTAATGTCCTATTACGCAAGTGCTTACGTGCGCATTGTTACGGGAATGCACGTGCGCGACACGACAGCCGGATTCGTTGCATACAGTAGTAAAGTTCTGAAAACCATTGGAATAGATGAAATTAAGATGAAAGGCTACGGTTTCCAAATCGAAATGAAATTCCGAGCGTTCAAAAATAAATTCAAAATTGCCGAAATTCCGATAATTTTTACAGACAGAACCGAAGGTTCGTCAAAAATGAGCGGCGGCATTTTCAACGAGGCATTTTGGGGTGTGCTGAAAATGAAGTTCGGCAGCATTTTCAACAAAAAGAAATACGTTAAACGTTAGATGTCAGGTTTTTAAACGATTCTCAATCCGGCAACCGAAACGTCATCGACTTGTTCTGTTTTACCACGCCAGCTTTCGTATTCTTGTTCAAGTTTTGCTTTCTGACTTTCGGGCTGCTCGGTATGAATGCGCAACAAGAGTTCGTGGAATTGTTTTTTCATAAATTTTCGATTTTTCGGACCGCCGAATTGGTCGGAAAATCCATCGGAAAACAGGTAAAGCATGTCCCCTTTTTGGAGTTGTAATTTTTTATTTGTGAACGGACTGTCTTCTCTCGCATGTGTTCCTACGGGCATCTTATCCGGTTCAATCTCAGAGAGTTCGCCATTTCTAATGAGCACTAACGGATTGTAGGCTCCTGCAAATTGTAATTCGTTCGATTTCAGATTGATAATCACCAAAGCCAAATCCATGCCGTCTTTCACGTTTTCAGTTTCAGATTCCGATGTCGCCAAGGAATCCCGCAAAACATCGCGCAGTCTGTCTAAAATAACAGAAGCCGAAAGAGCTGCATCTTCGGCAACGATTTGATTCAAAAAACCGATTCCCAACATGCTCATCATAGCACCCGGAACGCCGTGCCCCGTACAATCGGCAACTGCAAAAAGGGCTTCATCTCCGACTCGTCTGAACCAATAAAAATCGCCGCTCACAATGTCCCGAGGTTTGAAGAAGATAAACGATTCCGAAAAAGTTCTGCCGATAACAGTGCTGTGAGGCATAAGTGCCGTTTGAATGCGTTTGGCATATCTGATACTCGAAACTATTTGGCTGTTAGATTGTTCTATCTTAAAACTTTGACGTTGAATTTCATCACTTTGTGCCGATATTTCTTCTTTTTGTTGAAGAAGTTCTTCGTTTTTCTCGGCAAGTTCCAAATTTTTTACTTCAATAGTGCGTTCGTATCTGCGTCCCACAAGGCGTGCCATGAATGTGGAAAATATGGCTGAAATTAAACTCAAAACCACAAAACCGTAGAAAAAAATCTTTTGTTGTATTGCAACTTCTTGTTTTATTGCAGCGATATTTTCATGCGAGGCAAGAATCCAATCTGTGCCTGCAACAGGAGTGAGGAAAGCAATATCGGTTTGATTCGGTGTTTCAAACAAACCACCTGAGGCAACACCACTTTTGATAATATTGACGGTTTTTTGAACATCGCCTTCGGCATTTACGTCAAAACTCATGGCATCGGGCAAAATCATGCCAATCATTTTTTGTTCCGGATGACACACCAATTGTGCCGCCTTTTTGTCAAACATACACACAAAACCGGAATTAATATCCATGCCTTTTAACGAATTTTGTAAATATACTTTTACAGAATCGGGCGTTGCACCATCGGCAAGTTGTTGTTCCAAAAATTTTGCTATTGTTTCAGCTTGTCGTTTATTGACATCCAATTGAAGGTCAATATATTTTTTCTGCATATAGCTCAAAGCTATATCTTTACCAATATAACCTGTAAGAAAAATGACTAAACTGACCGCCGTAAACGTGATAATGTATAAACGAGTTTTCATAAGTCGAAAAATTTAGCTCAAATATATAGTGTTTGTAAGAAAACGTATAAATAATTGAATATGTGTAAATTATAGCT
>DYSM01000575.1 GCA_020718265.1 Draconibacterium orientale
GCTTCTAAAAATTAGATTTTTCGAGGCTTGCGAATTTTTCAAAACCGGAGTTTACTACTGTAAATGAGGATTTTGAAAAATAAGCGTAACGAAGAAAAAGCAATTTTTAGAACTCCCCTTAACCTAAACGATTATGACACAATCTCCTTTACTCGTAACACCGATTTTCGATTCGAGTGCCATGAAAGTAAATGCCGCTCTGTGGCCCAAAGTAATGGAAACTTATGAAGCCGGAAAATTTCACGAAGCATTTGTCGAATTATTGAACTACATCGACCCCGAACTTGTTGCCAAAACAGGAAATGCCGTGCGTACCGAATTTACTGTTCCTCACGGTTCTGTTTTGGTTCACATCAAAATAGAAAACGGAATGTTTACGGTCGATGCTCCGTTTCTGAAACTGCCCGAAAAAGCTTCGGTTGCACTGTTACGACAAGTGGCACAAATAAATTTCTCGCCACTGTCGGTTTCCGGTATCGAATTGGAAGGCGATCAACTCACTTTTCGTTTCCAATGCCCGCTGAATTTGTGCGAGCCATTCAAAATATATTATGTTCTCAAAGAAATATGCCAAAATGCCGATATGTACGATGACGAATTTATCAAAAAATTCGGAGCCGTCCGTTTACGTGAGCCGCTCGTAACGTATTACGACAAGCAAAAACTCGATGAAATGTGGAATTTACTCCAAAAATTCGCAACAGAAGCTTTGGAGTACATCAAATTTTTTACCGATAAACGTTGGGACGGATATGTTTGGGACGCAATCATTCATGCACTCTATAAAATTGAATACATACTCGGTCCGCAGGGATTTTTCCGCAACGAACTCGAAAAAATCGTCAATACAATGTGGAATAAAGATATTCCGCTCAACGAAGTAAACAGCAAAGGACAAAAATATCTGCAATCGCTGCAAACCTACAAACGCGAAGATTTTGATAAAGATGTGTATCAAATCCGGAATTTTGTTCCGTATAAATCCTATTTAAGTATCGAACAACTTAAAGAAAATCTCGCCGAAAGTCAGAATACGGCACAAAACGAACTCAATTCCAATAATTTTATCGGTGCGACTTATACTTTGATGTTGGTACTTTTGAAAAATTTCTACAATTACACTATCCCCACCGCACAAGCCGATATTCTTCGCCATGGATTAAGCGAATCATCGGGTAGAACATGGCAAGATGCCGCAAATATCCTGATGATAGCAGTAAAATCAATCACCGGAGCAGATTCTTCGGCACCAAAATCGAACAATTCGGG
>DYSM01000576.1 GCA_020718265.1 Draconibacterium orientale
TCAAACGTGAAAATTGTAAACGTTATCGGACAAACTGTTGTTGCTAAAAACGTAAACGCAAAACAAACCACTGTAAACACAGCGTCTTTGACAAACGGTGTTTATTTTGTAAGAATCCAAGATAACGCAGGCAACACTGCTGTTACCAAAATTTTGAAAAACTAAGTTTTCAAAACAGGTTTTAAGAAAAAGACGTACTTCGGTACGTCTTTTTTTCAAAAATTTAACCAACCCTCCATATCCAACCTATTTTTCTAAACGCTGCGTTCACTTGGTTAAACCTTTTTTTAAATTTTAATATTTATGAAATCAAAAGTATTTTTTACCGCTTTCGCTGTGCTTTTTGCATTTAGCATGAAAGCGCAAATTCCGGCAGGCTATTACAATGCCGCCGCAGGTTTGGAAGGGTATGCACTCAAAACAGCCTTATCAAACATTATCGACGGACATAACGCTGACAGCTACGATGCTCTTTACGACGGTTACGAAACCACAGACACGGATAATTATTATGAATCCGACGGAACTGTTTTAGATATTTATTCTGAAAATCCGACAGGCGCAGACCCTTACAATTACACACACGGAAATCGTCAATGTGGAAATTATAGTTCGGAAAACGACTGTTATAACCGCGAACACATTTTTCCGCAAGGTTTTTTCAACGAAGCCTCGCCAATGAGATCAGATATTCATTTCGTAGTTCCGTCTGATGGTAAAGTAAACGGAATGCGAAATAATTATCCATTCGGCGATGTCGGAACCGCAACATTTACTTCTTTGAACGGCAGTAAACTCGGCAATTGTGTTTCGCCCGGCTATACAGGGAAAGTTTTTGAACCCATTGACGAATTTAAAGGCGATGTTGCACGAATGTTATTCTATTTTGTAACACGCTACCAAACACAATTGTCAGGTTTTAGCCCTTCGGATGCCAACAACCCGCTTGACGGCTCAACCGGACAAAGTTTTGAAACTTGGCATCTGAACGTTTTACTCGCTTGGCACGCGCTCGACCCGGTCAGCCAACGCGAAATAGACCGTAACAACGCCGCTTACAACTGGCAAAACAACAGAAATCCATTTATTGACCATCCGGAGTATGTACAATGCATCTGGGGCTCATGCTCAGGCGTTAGTTTTACGTCTTCGCCTATACTCACGGCTATGGAAAGTGCTGCATACACCTATAATGTTACTTACAAAGTTGCCGATGAAACCGAAACATTGACTTGTTCCGCAAAACCTGCGTGGCTCACATTTACCA
>DYSM01000577.1 GCA_020718265.1 Draconibacterium orientale
AAAATTTACTTTTGGTATATATCTTTTGTTGATTTTGGTTTGAAAATATTTTTTTTGACAGAGGACTTATGTAGTTCTTGTAAGAAAACACATAACACTTAGAAATACAAAGCGATATAGTAAAATTTAGACTTTAACGTTTTAGAAATTCTGTCGAAATAAAGTGGAAATTCGATTGAAACTAAAAAAAACGATGAATGACTACTTTTTGACTATTGAATGACCACTAAATGACAAAACATTCGATTAAAAAACGAATTGACTCTGGAATGACAAACTTTCGACATTCCACAGGAGTTGCTGATGCTTGGTGTATCTACAAGTTTGAATTTCTTACCGAAATAAGTTTACCCGCAATGCTGATTGCTATTTCCGCAGGGGTTTTGCAGTTAATGCTCAGTCCGACAGGGGCATCGATGGCATCGAGGAAGGTTCGGCTCACACCGTCGGTTTCCAAATCGGCAAACATTTTTTTTATTTTGGCAGAACTTCCCAACACACCGAGGTAATGAACATGCACATTGCGCAAAGCGGAAAGCACATCGGAGTCCGAGCGGAAATTATGTGTCAGAATCACAATATAAGTGTGCGCACCCTCGCAGATATAGGTTTTTATTTGTTGATAATCAATAATTTGCTTGTAGTCCGAATAGGTGTTTTGTTCAAACGTATTCAAGCCGGCGCGGTCATCGAACATAGTTACGACAAAATCCAAATCCTGACAAATTTTTGCTACAGCCAAGCCCACATGTCCGCCGCCGATGAGATACAAGTATGATTTTTGATTGATATTTTCTACATAAATCCAATCGTCATGCGTATTGAAGTTGAAACTAAATTGTTCGGATGCCGATAATTCAGAATACTCAATGTGATTCTGAGACAGGGTTAATGCTCCGCCGTCGGCAGTTGCGAAACGTTTTGCAAGTTCTATTTGATTGAAATTCAACGGAATCAAAACCACCCACTGCTCGCCCGAACAAATCATGCCGGAGCTGTCGGCATCTTTATCTCGGTGTACTTGTTTGCGCAAAACACCTTCGGTTTCGCCGTTTGCCAGCATCTTTTTTGCTTCTTCAACTAATTGAAATTCAGTTCGTCCGCCGCCGATTGTGCCCGATAATAAACCATTTTCAGACACGAGCATTTCAAAGCCCTGTTTGCCCGGCGAGCTGCCTTTGTGTTGGACAACTTTCAGGTAAACAACGCTTTGTTGTTCTGATAACAGTTCGGAAATTTGTTTCCAGATATTCATTTTTTT
>DYSM01000578.1 GCA_020718265.1 Draconibacterium orientale
CAATGTCTTTATCGCTTAACTCTTTTTGTTTACGGCTTATCATTGTGCCTAATTCACGGGCATCAATAAACAAAATTTCATTTGTGCGGTTTCTATAAGAAGGATGCAATCCGTCTTTACCTCTTGCCAAAAACCATAAACAAGCCGGAATTTGAGTATTGTAAAACAATTGCGAAGGCAAAGAAACCATACAATCCACTAAATCGGCTTCAATCATTGCTTTTCTGATTTCTCCTTCGGTTGCAACTTCGGAACTCATACTACCATTTGCCAAAACAACGCCTGCTGTACCAAAAGGTGCAAGTTTGCTTACGAAATGCTGTAACCAAGCATAGTTGGCGTTTCCTGTTGGCGGAATGCCGTATTTCCATTTGTGGGTTTCGGCTTTGTTTATGTTGTAATCACTAACGTTGAATGGGGGATTTGCAATTACATAATCAACTTTGAGTTCGGGAAACTTATCGCTCATCAAAGTATCGCCCAATTCAATTTTGGCATCTATCCCACGAATAGCCAAATTCATTTTGGCAAGTTTGTATGTTGTTGGGTTGCTTTCCTGTCCGAAGATTGAAATTTTGCCTTTGCGGTGTTCGTGCATTTCGATAAAGCGTTCGCTTTGCACAAACATACCACCACTTCCGCAAGCACCGTCATAAACTCGTTTTTCGGGTTCGGGTGCAAGCATATCAACCAATATTTTTACAATGCTTTGCGGAGTATAAAACTGTCCGCCTTTTTTGCCTTCGGCATCGGCAAATTGTCCCAAGAAATACTCAAAAACAAAACCTAAAACGTCTTTTCCTTTTCCGTCTTTGCCTTTGCTTAAAGTGATAGAACCGATTAAGTCTATCAATTCTCCTAATCGCTGTTTATCTAATGCAGGTCGGGCATAGTCTTTTGGTAAAACTCCTTTGAGCGTTGCATTATCTTTCTCTATGGCATCCATTGCATCGTCAATGTCTTTGCCAATAGTTGGCAACTTGGCTCTGCCTTGCAACCATTTCCAACGTGCTTGTGGTGGTACATAGAAAACTCTCTCGGCTGTATATTCGTCTTTATCTTCGGGGTCGGCACCAGTTTCGTTTTTCTCACTCTCCAACTTTTTGAAAAGTTCATCAAAAGCATCGGAAATGTATTTCAAGAATATCAAACCCAAGACTACGTGTTTGTATTCAGCCGCATCCATATTGTTGCGGAGTTTATCGGCTGCTTGCCAAAGGGTTTTTTCTAATTCTAAATTATCTGTCATAATATTTT
>DYSM01000579.1 GCA_020718265.1 Draconibacterium orientale
AAATTAATCACCACCCTGCCGCAAGTACCGGACCTTTGCATAGGGCGAGACGAAAAATTGAACGAAATAAACGAAAAACTCAAACAAAGGCAGCCCATTGCCTTGCTCAACGGTGTGGGCGGCATTGGCAAAACTACGCTCGCGCTCGAATTTGTGCATACCGAAGCCTACATACAGGCATTCGACCACGTGGCGTGGATTTCGTTGGTTACGTATTCGCTGCACAATGCACTCATTCTGGGTTTGCATGAGTATTTCGGTATCGATTTAAAACAATTTCCCGACCCCAAAGACCAATTGAAGCAACTAACTCTAAAAATGGCAAACTTGGCAGGCAGCAACTTATTGGTTATCGACAATGCCAACAATGCCAAAGAACTGACCGAAAACGAAGGTTTTTTGAAAAGTTTGGGCTTCAAACTACTCATTACTTCGCGGGCTGTACCCGATAACTTTGTACAAATAGATGTAAACGAATTGGAAATGAACGATGCCAAAGCCTTATTTATTTACCACTACCCCGATAGTAAAACGATGGAAGGTTTGCCCGAATTGTTGCAACACATCAATAAGCACACCTTGTTAACCGAACTTTTGGCGAAAGCCGGAAAGAAAAAATACCTTACGCCTTTGCAAATTTTGGAACTTTTGCGCCAAGCCGACACCACGCACCCAGACCTCAACCGCAATATAACCGCAGGTTTGCACGCCGACATGACCAAAGCAGATTTAGATAAATATAAAGAAACCAAGCTCAACATTTACATAGAAGCCCTTTTTGAACCCGAAAAAGAAAGTGCCGAAAACCAAGCCTTTTTGAAACCGTTTGCCCTTTTCGACAACATTGATGTAGCCCTTGCGCACCTCAAACGAATGTGGAACATAGCACCCGACAACGAAAACGACTTTGAGGACTTTCTCAACGGCTTGGTAATAGGCGGTTGGCTCAACAAAAAAGCCACAAACTACCGAATACACCCTTTGGTAGCCCAAGTTATACGCCAAAAACTAAAACCCACACCCGATAGCACCCAAAAATTGATTAAAACCTTAGAAAATATTTTAGACAACGAACACCTCAGCACCCAAAGCCTTTACGTGCCTTATGCCCAAAGTGTGGTGGATAGGTTTAAGGCAGAGAAAAATTCTTGGCTTGGGTATTTGTGCATTGATTTATCACGAACTTACAGCACCTTAGGGCAATTAACACCCGCCTTGCAAACCATCGAAACTGCCGAAAAGATTTTTGAAAGCATC
>DYSM01000145.1 GCA_020718265.1 Draconibacterium orientale
GGACTCATCAATCTGACGAATTATTCTGTAATTTTTACCCCAATTACAAGAATATCATCAATTTGGTCACTCACACCATACATCCAGCGTTCAATCAGGTCATCAAGATACTGACGCTGCGCACTCATTGGCAATTCCTGAGCCTTTGTGAGTGCTTTTTTGAATCGCCCGACCATGAATTTTTTGCCGTTCGGACCGCCAAATTGGTCTGCGTAACCGTCTGAGAATACATAAAGTGTATCGCCGGGTTTCGCTTCAAAATAATTTGTTGTGAAATCTTTTTTATCTTCCTCGTATTCGTAAATACCAATTGGCATTCTGTCCGGTTCAACAACAATAATCTCGTTATCGCGCGCCACGTAAAGCGGATTGAACGCGCCTGCAAACTGCACAATTTTCTTATCCGGCGGAATCACGCAGAGCGCAATGTCCATGCCGTCTTTGGCTTCGTGCGTTTCGCCGGTTTGGTGCAAGGCTTCAATAACTTTTTGTCGAAGTTTATCTAAAACAACACCTGCAAGCGGTGGTTTTTCCGAAACTTTCAGAATTTCATTCAGGAACGACACGCCCAACATGCTCATAAACGCGCCCGGGACGCCGTGTCCCGTGCAATCGGCTGCGGCAAAATACGTGTATCCGTCGCGCTGCGCAACCCAATAATAGTCGCCGCTGACAATATCTCTGGGTTTGAACAGGATGAAATTTTCCGGAAGACTGTGAGATATAAGTGATTGCGGCGGCAGAATTGCATTTTGTATGCGTTGTGCATACATGATGCTGTCGTGAATTTCTTTGTTTTTGTGCGCAATTTCATCGCGCGTTTTGGTTGCAGCATCGCGTTGAGCCTCAATTTCTTCTTTTTGTTGTTGGAGTTCTTCGTTTTTCTCAACGATTTCCGCCATACGTTCGGCAATGGTTTGCTCGAGCATTTCATTTCTGTGTTGCAGAATTTTGATGCGCCATTTGAACACTTGCCATACCGACAGTATCAGTGCCGCAACGGCAATAATTATGAACCACCATGTGAGGTAGAATGGTTTTTTTATCTCAAAATCAACACTTTGGTAATAGCTCCAAATGCCGTCTTTGCCTTTGGTTCTGTATTTAAAAATGTATCTTCCGGGCGGGAGATTTTGGTAGCGTGCAATATTATCACGTCCGCGATATGACGGATATTCCTTGCCGGCACCTTGTAAATAATATTCATATTCGACCGAATTTTCGTCCTTGAACGACAAGCCGGAGATTTCAAATACCAAATTTCGTTGGCTGTAACTTAGTGTTTGGGGCAGCGATGTCATCTTTTCGCCGTTCAGCGTAATGGATTCTATTTTGCAAATCGGCGTAGTTTTTTCCGATTTTCGCTTCTTGATATCGTAAGTTGCGATGCCGTGGTACGTGCTTATCCAAAGCATTCCGCGTCCGTCGAGGTAAAGTCCGTCGGTTGCTATTTCGTTGCCGAAAAGTCCGTCGCGCGAATCGACGATAAATTCAATTTCTTGTGTAATTTTATTATAATAGAAAACACCTTTGTTCGTGCCCAGCCAGAGTCTGTTGTGGTCTTCCGCCGGAGTTATGGCAATGATTACCACCTTTTTAAACTCCGGATTTGCGATGTATCTTATGCTGTCATTGTCGTAATACGCCAGTCCGTTTTCTGTTCCGACCCAGAGGATTGATTCCGATTTTCCGGTTTTTATGTCTGTTAAATCATCTTTACAAATTGACCAAACCGGATAATTTGTGTTACGTAGCTGCCAAAAAGATTCATTTTTGAATACCACAAGTCCCGTACTGTTCGCGCCGATAGTGTAACCTCTGAAATCTTCCAATTGCAAAACCAAACGCGAGGCGTGGTTTTCAACCGGCATAGGTTCGGCGTCAAAATTTGCAAAATAATACACCACGCCGTTTACGCCCGAGAGCAGGAAAATTTCGTTCGCGGGCGAAATGTAAATATCTTTTAAATGTAAAAGCGGGTTTGCAAATTTCCGTTCTTTGACGATTTTTCCGGTTTTCTGATTAACTAAATACATTGCTTCTGTATTTGCAATGATGATTGTGCCGGATTCCGGAATCACCTCGCTGACAAAGGTTTTGTTGTCCGTCGGGAGTTGCGCCGTGAAGTTTGTAAGTCCTTCGTTGAAAAAGTAAATATCGTTGTTCATCCCGAACCACATTTTTCCGTCGGAATCCTGATATACACTATTTATATAGCTGTTCAATTGATTTGGAAACAGTGTACGCAAACTTTTGTTGTTCAATTTTTGCAAACCGCCGGAAAGCCCGAACCACATATTATTCTCATTATCACGCAGAAACGACAATATCCTATACCGTCTCAACCCGATATTTTCATCGTAAACAATTGGTTTTTGCTTCAGTGTAAGTATCTGATAGACTTTGTAATCCGAAATCAGCCACACAGACTCGTCTTCGGTTTGCAGGATTCTTCGGATTATTGAATTTTTCGGAATATTTAGGGTCGAATTGATTTGCAGTTCCAGCTTTTTTTTCTTTATATCTTTTTTGGCAGTGTAATAAATGCCCGATTGCATGGATGCCCACAAATTCCCATCCGTGTCAAAAAATGCGTAATGACAATATTCATCTGAAATTTTGGAAACTTCACTGCCTGAAAGCATAAATAAACCTGTACTTGCGCCAATTATGTATTGCGAGCTGAGCGGATTTTTCCCAAATGCGTGTACATTTCGTGGCAATCCGGCAATTTCTTTATTCAAGTGATATTCTTTTCCGTTCTCGGCTATTTTGAAAATTCCGTTTTCGCCGAAAAACCATTTTTCGCCGCTTTCATCTATGTAAATTTCTTTTATCGCTTTGTTTTCAAAATAGTTGCGTATTTTTTGCGTCTTCGTATTCAGCGATGATACGCCGTTAAGTGTGGCGAAATAAATTATGCCGTTTTTATCTTGAGCAATATTGTATATAGCATTGTTAATCAGACCGTTATCTGTTGTGTACGTTTGCCAGCTTCTGCCGTTGTATTTACTTGCGCCGGCATTCGTGCCAAACCACATGTAACCGTCTTTGTCTTGAAAAACAGACAGTACATTTTCTTGAGGAAGTCCGTCTTCCATTCCGTAAAACACGAACGGGAAATTGCCTTCTTGATATGTTTCATGCAAAACGGTCAAATAATTTTGGGCAGATTGCATGGTCATGCCGGTTTGTCGCTTGAAATATTCGTCGAAGATTCCGTTTTTCTCGGCATATTCAAAGAATTCGAGGATTTTTTGTCGCAATTTCGGCTGATTTTTTTTGATTGCCCAACCCATTTTTTCAATTTCGCCCATGATAAACTTGGCTTCAAGCTCCGGATAATCGGCAAGCGTATAGACGGAGAGGTTTGAAATGGCGTAATCTGCCTTTTTGGAAAGCAAATCGTTGAAGAACAAGTCACCTTCTTTATAATAGTAATTTTTCACGCCGTTGTCCATCAATGCGCTTTCGTAAGACGAGCCTTTGGATGTAACGCCGCGCAGGTTGCGAAGGTCGTTTACGGATGTAATTTTTGTGTTTTTTCTGCCGATAACAACCTTAGCATTAGGCATATAGTCAATAATATCGACTTTTTTCAAACGCCAGTCAATCGGAGCTATCAAATCGCAGGCAACATCGAAGGACTGAAACCACTTGGGCATGTATGCGCTGTCTTCAATAATGACACCTTTATCGTTTTCAAAATAATCGGAAAACTCGTTGGTTATCACAATTTCGTATTGAAGTCCGAGATATTCGGCAAATTTTTCGGCAAGATAATGGCTGAATTGTTTCTGACCGTACGGGTGGTACACCATTTCGCGGTCGCGCAGTGCGAACGTGATTTTTCCGGATTCCAAGATTTCATCGAAATCGCCTCCGCCGCCGCCTTGCTGCGATTGTGCGTAGGAGTTAATGATTTTGAGATAAGTGGAATAATCGGTTTGATATTTTTCGCGGAAAAGCGCATCCAATCTGCCGTTTCCCTCTATAGTTTCAAAGAAATTGGAAATTTCCTGAGCCAAATCGGAGTTTCCGTTTCGGATGACCCAACCCACATTTTGCGGTTCGGCAACCGGAAAAGCGAGGCGAAATGTGGTTACATTTTTTTTAAGATACGACAGTGCCAAATACGAAACTGCCACTAAGCCGTCAGCTTTGCCTTGGTTCAGAAGTTCGAGCGATTCTTCTTCGGATTTGGTTTTAAGTAGAATTATTCCGCCGCCTATTTGTTTGTTAATTCGCTCTATATCAGATTCATACGCTGAGTTTTCGAGAAATGCAATACGCAAGCCTTTGAGGTCTTGGTAACTTTTTACTTCTTTGCTATTTTTTCGGATAATGAGCAAATCGCTGATTTGGGTGATGCCGGCGTAGTCGAAAAATTTCTTGCGCCAGTCCATCAAATACATCGTACCGCAGACAATGTCGGCTTTCACAAGCGCATCGGGCGTGTACGAGACTTTCGGATTTGTTTGATAATCGGCAGGAAGTTCGCCGTCTTTTGAGAACGTTTCTTCCCAAGAAATATCAACTTTATTTACTTCTAAGCCTAAAAATTTGCCAAATTCTTCGGCTAACAAGAAATTTACGGTGTTCTTACTGCTTTGCGTAAAGGCAATATTGATGGTTCCGCGCTGCTTTATCTCGTCAAGCGATTGCGCGGAAAGTGTTAATCCTGTGATTATCAGTAATAAAAATGCAATATATTGCTTCATGTAATTTGCATTACTTTGGGTGCTCAAATTTACGATAATTTTTGAAATCCGAAAAAAAACATCCGTAAATTACTTAGCAATTTTTATACCGAAAATTTTTTACCTCAAAATTCAAACGAATAGCTTATTGAAGGAATTATTGGGAATAAGCTTTGTTGATACAACTTCCAATTTCCGACAGCATCTTGTTTAGAATAGTAAAAATACGGATTTTGACGATTGTAGGTATTGTAAACACTTATTGTCCAAGTTCTTATGCCTTTGGTTTTTTGTTTGCGGAAGTTCGCGCCCAAATCCAAACGATGGTAAGCGCGCATCCGATAAGCATTGCGGTCGGAGTAAAGGAATGCGGGTTCGTTGAACCACGCTTGGTCGCGCCCCGTCCAATTGCCGAAAAACGATGCGCCTTCGTTCACGGTTTCGTAACGCGCAAGCGCAAGCGTGTAAGGGTAACCTGTGCCGAACACCCACGAGGCGGATAAATCCACTTTTTCGGAAAATTTGTGCATCACAACAAGCGAAATATCGTGCCGGCGGTCGTATTTGAACGGATATGCTTTGCCGTTGTTGATGTTTGCAAATCTGTGGTCTGTTCGGGCATAAGTGTATGAAATCCAGCCGGTTGTTTTGCCCTGTTTTTTTTGCAAAAGAAATTCCGCACCGTAAGACGTGCCTACGCCTCCGGTTTCAATTTTATCTTCCCAATGTTCGGCAATTTTTCGGGCGGGCGTGCCTTCTTTGTAAGCAATCAGGTTTTGCATGGTTTTGTAGTAGGTTTCGGCACTGATTTCAAATTTTCCGTCCCAAAGTGATGTGTAAATTCCGCCGGCAATTTGTCGGCTGTACGAAGGCGGCAGTTTCCGGGTTGCCGGAATCCACAAATCCATCGGCACGGTTGCCATGTTGCTTGTGAGCAGTTGCACGTTCTGTTGCATTTCGGAATAAGATGTTT
Organism: Draconibacterium orientale; assembly: GCA_020718265.1. GTDB lineage: Bacteria > Bacteroidota > Bacteroidia > Bacteroidales > JAADGE01 > DYOJ01. The sequence continues at coordinate 5,674 of DYSM01000145.1, forward strand.
TTAAAGATATTTTTTCCGAAAGCTTGAAATTCAGAATGATACGCGGTTGAACCGAACTAAACGTCTTGGTTTTCAAAAAATAATGCGAAAGATTTACGCCGATATTTGCATCAAAAAACGATGAAAATTTGAAATTGTTTTCGATAAATGTGCGATGCTCCGGAACTGTAAATGCCTGATAAGCAAACGCTGTGTCCACAATCGTTTCGCCCGATTCTTCTACTTTAAATTGCGTTAAACCGGGTTGAAATTTGTGTAAAATACTTGATGTGCCGAATCGGATTCGATACGCGTCCGACACAATGTATTGAAAATCCGTATTTGCCGATAAATCGTTTATCAAAGTGGTAAAACTGTGCAGAAAATAATCTTTGTCTGCTTTGTTTTTGTATTCGTAATCTGTTGTGTATCTGTATTTTGTGTAAGATATTGTGGTGTTTAGAAAGAATTTGTTTGAAAACGTGTGATTCCACCGAAAGGCACTCAGAAGATTGCCCCATCGAATAATGCTGTGTCCTTCTTCGGATGCGTACATCGAATTGTCTTTCAGCTTGATAACCACATTGTCGTCGCCTTTGTAAAAACTGAAATAGAGGCGATTTTTCGGATTGATTTTGTAGTTAAGTTTGGCATTGGCATCGTAAAAATTGTAGCCCACACTCAGCCCTTCCGTTGCCAAAACCGTGAGCGGACGATACAAAATTTCCCACGGCATACCGCGCAAGGACAAAATAAACGAAGCCGTATCTTTTTTTATCGGACCTTCGATGTGCAATTTCGATGCAATAATGCCCATGGAATACACGCCTTCAAAGGTTTTCATGTTGCCGTCTTTCATGCGCACATCCACCACCGATGACAGTCGTCCGCCGTAACGCGCAGGAAATCCGCCCTTGATAAGTTGCACGCTGCTCAGTGCATCGCTGTTGAAAACCGACACAAATCCGCCCAAATGATTCACATAATACAAAGGCACATCGTCCAAAAGTATCAAATTTTGGTCGGGCGAGCCGCCGCGCACATACAAGCCGCTCGTGCCTTCTGAGCCGCTTTGCACACCCGGCATCAGTTGCAGAGCTTTCATAATGTCGGCTTCGGCACCGATTACGGGCAACATTTTCATTTGCGACATCGGAATTTCGACCGTGCCGGTTTCGGTTCTGTTTTCGATTCGGTTTCCGTGTATTTCAACCTCTTCGAGTAAATTGTCCGGCACAAGTGCGATGTTTTTTGTTAAATCACTTTTTGGTTCAATTTCAATTTTTTGAGATTTATAACCGATATACGATACAATTACGGTTTGCAGTTCTTCGGTTTTTAATGTCAAACTGTAAAATCCGTAAGCGTTGCTGTGCGTTCCTGTAGTTGAATTTTCGACAAAAACCGTTGCGCCGTAAATCGTTTCGCCGGTTTCGGCATCGGTAATAAATCCGCTCACGGTGCGATTTTGCCCCGACAAATTGCCGAAAAAAACTGTTATCAGGCTTATAATAAAAAGTCGTGTTATCATGTATTTTGATTTGGAAATTGGGAAATCCGATAATTTAAAAATAGTTTAGCGTGGACGCTAAACACAAGATAATTGCGAAAAGCGTCCTCGCTTTTCACTGTGTAGGGTGGACAATAAACGCAACATAGGTGTTTATAAATCTCTTGTTACTAATTAGTGCTTGTAAGAAAACTCATAACTTGTTGAAATTCTTTACGATATAGCG
>DYSM01000580.1 GCA_020718265.1 Draconibacterium orientale
TTATTTCGGCGCAATTCTGTACATAAATAGTGCAATAACTGCAAAGACACCGTTTGGAATCCATGCTGAAATCATGGGGTCGAGGTTGCCTTTTATGGTAAATTGTGCCGCCATTTGCATGAAAAACAGGTATGCAAAGCTGAGCAGAAGTCCGATTCCGACATTAAGCCCCGTTCCGCCTCGCCGTTTGCGCGAACTGATAACAACGCCGATGAGTGTGAGAATAAATGTGGAAAACGGAAACGCAATACGCTGGTGTTTTTCAAGTAAATAATTATTCACATTCGTTTCGCCGCGCATTTTAGCATCGGCTATAAACGCGTTTAGTTCAAAATAGTCCATTTTTGCTTTTTCCGTATCGCGTCGCTTGAAATCTTCCGGCTTGATATTGAGTGTGGTATCAATTTTTTTTCCTTGTTCGAGTGTCTCTTCGGTGCCGTCAATTGTCCGAATTTGATATTTGGAAACTGTCCATTTTTGTTTTAAGCTGTCCCACTCAGCTTTTTGAGCCATAAGTTTGGATTTCAGTTCTTTACCTTCAAAACGTTCGAGCGAAAATTCAAAACCGGAATTGGATCGTGCATTGAAATTTTCCATATACATGAACACACCGGGGCTAAGTTGCCGGTGTATATGTCGGTCTCGGTTGAAATAGGTGCCGTTTACATACGTGTCCTCAAAGTCGAGGCGGATTTTGTTGGCGGGCGGAATAATGAAATTACTGAGTATAAATGAAGCAAACGCTAAAATGCCTGCCGTAAAAAAATAAGGCATCATAAAACGTCTGAAACTCACGCCGCTGCTGATGATTGCTATTACTTCGGTATTTTGTGTCATTTTGGACGTGAAAAATACCACAGCAATGAAAATGAATAAAAACATGAACAAATTGGCGTAGAACGGAATGAAATTGAAATAATAGTCCACGATAATTTCTTTCAACGGAGCTTCTTTTTCAAAAAAATCATCAATCTTTTCCGTGATGTCAATAACTATTGCCAAGCTGATAATGAGCGCAATAGAGAACACAAAGGTGCTCAGAAATTTACTTATAATGTATCGGTCTAATATTTTTATTCTCATTCTGCAAAAAAGTAACCGCAAAGGTAAAAAAAACTTGAAAACAACAGCGAAAAGATTTGGTATCTTGTCATTTGAAAGTCAAACACTGGTTAAACATTGGTCATACAGTTGTCAAATGGTGGTCAAACATTGGTCATGCAGTTGTCAAATGGTGGTCAAACATTGGTCAT
>DYSM01000581.1 GCA_020718265.1 Draconibacterium orientale
AGCCGATATGGTGGAGTGGGCATTGCACAATGCCGACTTAATGATTACCAGTTCGCTTTGGGATAACGACGACTATGTACCTACTGTGCCGCGCTATGTGAAGTTTCAGCGATAATTTTTTTTAACTGCATAATCCGCTGAGATAAGCGGCAAAGTCCCGAACTTCAGTTTCGGTTGTATCAAACGAACACATCCAACGCAATTCGCCGGTAGTTTCGTTCCAAACATAAAAGCGGTATTTTTTCTGCAAAGGCGCTACGGCATGTGGCGGGATTATGGCAAACACAGCATTGGCATCAGTTTTTCGGGTAATGGTAACTCCCTGAATTTTTGATACCTCCGCAGCTAAAAGTGCAGCCATATTGTTTGCATGTTGTGCCATATCAAGCCACAAATTATCTGTTAGTAAAGCACTGAATTGCGCAGCTATAAATCGGTTTTTCGAGAATAGTTGCGCACTTTGTTTTTGATAAAAAGTAGCGTGTTTTTTAAGTTCTTCGTTAAAAATCAAAACCGCTTCGCCTATCATTAGTCCGTTTTTTGTACCTCCAAAGCTCATAATGTCTATGCCACAATCTGCTGTAGCAGCTTTGGCACTTACTCCCAATGCTGCAATAGCATTCGAAATGCGCGCTCCATCGAGATGTACGTATAGTTGGTTTTGGTGAGCAAAGATGCAAAGTACAGTTAATTCCTCAACGGAATAAACCGTTCCCAATTCGGTACTCTGACTTATCGAAATTACCTTGGGTTGTGTATTGTGTACATTGCCAATGCGGCTTAAAAAAGGTTTTATCAATTCGGGTGTGAGTTTGCCATCAGTAGTTGGAATGGTGATGAGCGACGCTCCAATGCTTTGAGTGGGCGCGCCACATTCGTCGGCATTTATATGCGCTGTTTCGGCACAAACCACTGCCTGAAAAGGCAACGTACAGCATTTCAGACTGATTACATTGGCACCTGTGCCGTTAAATACAAAAAGCACCTGAACTTTTCCGAAAATTGATTCGAAAATTTCCTGTGTTTTAGCTGTATAATAGTCGTCGCCGTACGAAATTTCGTGCGCCTCGTTGGCGTTTTGTATGGCTTTGAGTACGGCAGGATGAATGCCCGAATAATTATCGCTGGCGAATGACTTCATTTTTTTTAGTTTGAAGTTTGCAGTAGTTTTTGATTTATTCTTTCATTTAATTGCTAACTGCAAACTAAATAACTTCTTATTACAGTTTAAAACGGTCGAAAAAGCTTTTTG
>DYSM01000582.1 GCA_020718265.1 Draconibacterium orientale
ACAACACTCAACGGAACCGAAGATGCCACACTGTATATTGGCGACATCACGGCTCTTACAAACCCAAGCTATACCGACCCCGAAGGTGCAAACGCTTATGCCGATTGGGAACACCCCTTCTACAATCTCACAATAAGCAAGCCTGTGGGTAAAACATTGTTCTTTGCCTCGAAAGACCCGGGCGATGCCGGAAATACAACACTTGTAAAAACCGGTACAGGTGGTAAAAACATTAGAGATTGGCGAAGCAATTTAGTGAAAGTTGTTAATGATTTTGAATTGTTGAGCGGAAATGTTGATTTAACTTTATACAGTTTGAGATTGTATGGAAATATCACAAACTATGGAATTTTAGCTGTGGATGCCAATCCTACAAACTCAATTGTTAGAACAAGAAGGGAAACTGCTCCTACAACACGCATAGTAAAAACAACCGACAATGCTTATTTTGGAAATTTGCGTTTAAATTCCGATAACGCAATCTTGCAATTTACAAGCAACGTCTATATCGGAAGAATGGAATACAAACACGGCAGAATGAACATCTCAAAATATAATTTGAAGATAGATAATTTGGTTATTTCTCTTGAACCCAATGCCCGCTTCGACTTTACAGGCGACGGCGATACCGGTGATGCAAACGAAACTAATAGACTCAGTGTCGCAGATATGATAATTTCAGACGGAAACGCTTCCGACGGCGGTTTATCGCTTTTGGTAAATTCTGCAAAAACTTATTATTTCCCGTTAGGAATAGGAACAGATGCAACCGAATTACTGAGAAATAACTCAAAATTTACACCTGTCGAACTCACAATCAGCTCTTGCCCCAGTACAGGTTATATCACAATTAGACCTGTGGACGGAATACTGCAAACTACAAATTTAACCGGAGGAAATGTATTGGATTATTACTGGAGAATCAGTTGCTCCGATTTTACAACAAACCCCGTTTTCAGCAGTATGTATATGTTAGCTGACGATCGTGATATTCCGGGAGGCGTTTTCGCAGCCGATTTTTACAGCGGTTGGGTTGAAGATAACAAAGATGCAAATGCAAACGGTTTTACCTTCGACCGCTTTTATGAAGCTCTTGATGATGTTGATTTTACACGGGATTTTAATGCTAAAACATACAGCACAGATAAATGGATTCGTTTTAATAATACCGGAACTGATGTTCCACCGACAGCCACGCTTGTAGGCGGGAACTTTACCGCAGGGGTTGAAGGTAGGTTTTTGGGAAGCCCAA
>DYSM01000146.1 GCA_020718265.1 Draconibacterium orientale
AAGCATATAGATTGTTTAGCTAAAATAAAACAGGCTTTTTAGACCGGACTCTTTATTCAATGTAAACTGAAATCTAAATGATATGACCGACAAAAGTACCGATTATAAAACGTTGTTATCGAAATTTTGACAAATATTATAAAACCTTTACAAACAAAAAACCGCCGGCAACGTATGCAGGCGGTTTTTATGTATCTAAAAATCTGTTTGACTATTTTTTGATATTCGGAAGTTCGAGTCCTAAATTTTTGACGCGATCTTCGCGTTTGAGCAAGAACGCAAACAAAAGTCCGAGAAAACCTGCACCCGCGAAAATCAGCATCGGAATTGTGTAATCTAATGAGCCTTGTGCAACGCCCGGATTTGCTTTGTCCAACGCCCAACCGATGAGCATCGGTACGCCCATCAAGCCCCAGTTTTGAATCCAGAAAATAACGGAATACGCAGTGCCGAGCGAACGTTCGTTTACTATTTTCGGCACAGCGGGCCACATTGAAGCGGGAACCAAAGAGAAGGCAATACCCAAAACAAGCATCAATACATACGCGACCCAAGTTGCCGACGGTCCGAATGCAAAGCCCAGATGCACAGCGATTAAGAGCAACGAACCGAGTATCATAATGCTTACGCCTTTGCCGATTTTATCTAAGAAAAGACCAAATAACGGCGTGAGTAACATTGTTCCGAAAGGCAAAAGCGAAGGTATATTTCCTGCTGCTGCTTCGGGAACTCCGAATTTATTTACCATAAAATCGCTTGCGTATTTCAAGAACGGGAATACGGCTGAATAAAACAACACGCAAAGCATTGCAATATAGATGAATCCGCGATTTGTGAAAATAACCCAAACGTCCGAAAACCTGAATTTATCTTCATCGGAACTTGCAACGGCATCTAACAATTTATTTTCTTTAACTTGATTATCAAGTTTTTTATCCATAACGTTATAGACCAAATACGCTATCAATCCTATCGTCAGCAACACAACACCAAATGCTAAGGGACGTGAAACAACTTCGTCGATTCCGGCAATTTTTGGTGCGAAAAACAACGCAGACGCAGTTCCCAAACGTGCAATGGCAACTTGCAAACCCATAGCCAACGCTAATTCTTTGCCCATAAACCACTTCACAATCACACGCGAGACGGTAACGCCGGCGACTTCTACACCAACACCGAAAATGGCAAAGCCGAGCGCGGCAAGTTTCACAGACGGGTCGTAACCTTTCCAAAACGAATCCAAAAAATGATAACCCGGTCCGCCGTTTAAGAATGTATCAGTCAGTGCGTAATAATTTAAACCGGCTCCGACAACCATCAATGCGATAAATACGTTTCCGGTAAACCGAATACCCATTTTATCCAAAATGATCCCGCCGATAATGAGCATTCCGAAGAATACGTTAAACCAGCCGTACGCACCGAAATAAAATCCGAATACGCTGTTATTTTCCCATGGTGCAAGTTTTTGCAGCATCGGTTTGATGGGCGACATAACATCGGAAAAGTAATAGCCGGTGAGCATTGCAAAAGCAACAATAACCAGAGCTGTCCAACGTGCAACACCGGAATCTCGCAAGGTTTGTCTTATTTTTTCATTCATATTACCGTTTATTTTTTCAAGATTTTACAACTCTCAAAGAACGTAATTTTTGACGAAATGATAAAATTTATTTTCAATTCAGTAAACGTTTTCTGAAAATAAGATTTGTAACTTCGTAAATCTGACTGTTTAATTAAAAAAATCAAAGCAATGCACAGAAAAATTTAATCGGCAATCACAAAATCCAATCGGCGTTTTTGCATATCTGTACGCACAATTTGAATTTTGATTGTATCTCCCATTTGGTAGCGTTTGTGTTTTCGGCGACCGATAATGCAGTAATTTTTTTCGTCAAATACATAAAAATCGTCACTGAGTTCGCGCATCGGAACCATGCCTTCTATCTTATTTTCAATGATTTCTGCATACATGCCGTGTTCGGTTACTCCCGTAATCACAGCAGGATATACAGAGCCGAGCTTGTCCGCCATAAATTCAACTTGTTTATATTTTATCGAAGCGCGTTCGGCATTTGCGGCGCGTTGTTCCATGTCGGAGGCGTGTTTGCATTTGGTTTCAAATTTTTCGGCAGATACGGAATCTCCGCCCGCGAGGTAGCGTGCCAGCAAGCGATGCACCATCATATCGGGATAGCGACGAATGGGCGACGTGAAATGCGTGTAAAAATCGAACGCCAAACCGTAATGCCCGATGTTGTCCGTCGTGTACACGGCTTTTGCCATCGAACGCACCGCAAGTTGTTCAACCACATTCTGTTCCGCTTTGCCGCGCACTTGGGAAAGCAGTCCGTTTATGGATTTTGCAACCGATTTATCGGAATCGAATTTGATATTGTACCCAAAACGTTTTATAAAATTTGAAAAATCGTAAAGTTTCTGAAAATCAGGCTCATCGTGCACGCGATACACGAATGTTTTCGGCGTTGCTTTGGTCTGTTTGCCCACATACTCAGCTACATAACGGTTTGCCAGAAGCATAAATTCTTCGATGAGTTGGTTGGAATCTTTCATTTCCTTAAAATAAACGCTCAAAGGTTTACCTTTTGGGTCGATATTGAAACGCACTTCCACGCGGTCGAAGGCAATTGCGCCTTTGCCGAAGCGTTTTTCGCGCAATTTTTTTGCTAACTTATCCAAATGTAAAATTTCGGTCGCGAGGTCGCCTTCGCCGGTTTCAATGCGCTCCTGGGCTTCTTCATACGTGAAACGGCGCGCCGAATTTATGATGGTTTTTGCGAAGCGATGATTCACAATATCAGCATTTTCAGTCATTTCAAAAATTGCGGAATATGTCAATTTTTCTTCATTCGGGCGCAATGAGCAAATGAAATTCGACAAATGTTCGGGCAACATGGGCACGGTTCTGTCCACCAAATAGACGGATGTTCCGCGTTCAACTGCCTCATTATCAATTGCAGTTCCGGGTTGAACGTAATGCGTAACATCGGCAATATGCACGCCGACTTCAATATTTCCGTTTGGCAAAATTTTGTAAGAAAGTGCGTCGTCAAAGTCTTTGGCATCGTGCGGGTCGATTGTAAACGTGAGCACGTTTCGGAAATCTTCCCGCTTGGCAATTTCTTCTTCGGTGATGCCTGCATCTATCTGTTTTGCAAGTTCTTCCAATTTTTCCGGAAATTTGTAAGGCAAATCAAATTCGGCAAGAATAGCGTGCATTTCGGTATCGTTTTCACCCGGATTTCCGAGCACATCAATAATTTTTCCGCTCGGATTTTTCGATTTGCTGTCCCATTCCATGATGCGTGCAATCGCCTTTTGTCCGTGCTGCGCCTCGCCGAGCATGCCTTCGGGAATGAAAATATCGTATGGCATCCGACTTTCCGAAACTTCCAAAAATGCGTAATTGCCTTTTTTATTGACGATTCCGGCGAAATCTATTTTGTGTCGTTTTACAATTTTTGTAACTTCTCCTACGGGTTTCTTTTTGTGTCGCGCCCACACAGTAACTTCCACAGTATCACCATGCAAGGCTTGGTTTAATTTTTCTTGAGGAATAAAAATATCGCCGTCGGGTTTGCCCGTAAGTAAGTATGCCGAACCCGATTTTGTCATGTCAATCGTTCCGGTAATGATTGAACTTTGCGGGATAAAGGTGTATTTTCCGCGCGTTTCTTCTTCAATTTTACCTTCGCGCGCCAACGTTTCAAGAGCTTCGGCTATCAGGCGTTTGGAATTGGTGTCCGCAGCACCGAGAGTTTTGCTAAATTGCTTGTAATTAAACGATTGAGCCGGATGCGCCCGAAAAATATCCAATATAATGTATTGCAAATTTTTCATGTTATAGTCGAACGGATTCGACTGTTTGTCTTTCTTTTTTGACATATTTTTGTGATTTTTGAGTTCTTATTTTAAAAGGTAAGATACATATTTTCTTTTGAAAATTGGATCTATTTTTTGTAATGTTCGTAAAACAATAACTTCGTTAATAAAATTGTTTCGTTTTTTGCTGAAATTTCAACAGGTTCGGGCAATACCAAAACGCGTTCGGGTTGCTGTGCGCCGATGTATTTTCCGGTATTCCAAGCATTATCAGTGTTTTTATCGTAAATAAATTTAAGCGAATATTTTCCCGGCAAAACGTTATTAAATTCTAATTCAGAATCGGATTTTACGACTTGTTCCTGAACAATAATTTCTTTATCACCAAACAATTGAACGATTATTTGTCCCGAAGTTAGTTTTGAATAATTCACAGAATCATATTTAAAATCCGCCGGAGCAAAATAGTTGTCCGATGCCATGAATGCAGAACCTGATACTCTGAGCTTTAGCGTTCCGTAAGCATCCTTTGGTCGAACTGTGAAACGGCTTTCGAGTTCCGTGTTTGTGCGTCCGAAAATATCCGTAAATGCCAAGCTGTCGGCTGATATTTTGTAGGTTAAGCCCGGTTTCCAAGCGTAATTCAGCGTGTAATGCCGTATCATGCCGTCGGTATTTTGTTTTAATTCGTATTTTACCGGCACTTCTACTTTTACGGAAATTTTGCCGTCGGATTTTACGCCCGAAGGCTTTCTGCCGGACGTTTCTTTGCGCGTGAGCACGAGCGTGTCGGTTTGCGTTTTATCCTTCAAACGAGAATCTCGATATGTGTAACTGACTAAAATTTTGACAGTTTTTTCGGCTTTTAAAGTTGCATTCAAAATTGTAACCGACAAAGAATCTTTGCGTTGGGTCGCATTTTGTGTAAACCACTTATCCGTTGCCGACGGCGAAACAGCTTCCAATTTTAAGTTTGTAAAATACGGATTTTTAAAATTGATATAAAATTTATCGGCAGAAGTGCGCTCGGCTTTCAAAATACCCTGCGGTTGCGGCGTGTAAATCAAGCGGTTTTCGTACAAAAATTTGCGGTCGCGCACATCGGCGGAATCGCCTTCGGACGTATTCAGTTTTACCAAAAGTGTGTCGGAATTTATGGCTTTGGGTGTTTTTAGAGCAATTTTAAAAGTTGTTGAATTAGCTTTGTAAAATTCTTGATAATCAGAACTTTGCAACGATTCAATTTCTAATTTCGGACGATTGCGCAGCGGACTGTTGAACGTAAACGCAAGCGTGTCGGGGCAAATACGTTGCGCATTCAGAACAGCCTGACCTGCAACTTCTAAATTCACTGTGTCCTTAAATTTTTGTATTTGTTTGAGGTAGAAATCGTTATCGTAATCTAACCGAATATTTAGTTTATGTCGTGATGCTAAGTTTTTGTTCAAAATTTCACAAACTACGGTGTCGCGTTTGGCGGAATGTGTTAGTTTAAAATCCGAAACCGACACGATTGTATCTAAAAATTTCATGCCTAAATCCTTGACAAGCGGACGTTTGAAGCTGAAAATCAGCACATCATTCTGCGGACGCGCAGAGTAGAGCATGGTTTGCTTTTTGGCATCAAACACCATTGTATCAATCACTTCACTCAATACGAATTTTTCTAAATTAAAAGAATCAATCGGCGCATCAAATTCGAGCAAATACGGTTTTGTGTGGTCATTATCTTTGGCTGCAAACTTGATATTCAGGCGTTTAGCAGTAATTGTATCTTTGGGAAACGTATATACAAAGTGTATGGTATCCGTTTCGGTAATCATGTTTTGTAGTGAATCCAAATTTGGATACGAAACAAGCAATGAAAGTGTATCTTTTTGAATATCAGCAGAATTTGGCAGCCAATAGGTTACGAAACGCCCCGTATCGGAACGCTCGATGAGTGCTTTTTTAAGGTCGAAATTTAACGCTTTTACATCTGTATTTTCCGGTTTGCGGGCGTAACCAAGTTTTAGTTTGCCGTGCAAATCACGAATTGTTGTTTCTATAAATTGTTTTTTTGAATCTTCTTCAAACAAAAATAAATTCACATTATCGGGATAATATTCTGTTTTGTAATGTCTTATGATAGAATCGTTTTTTAGTTTTCCCATATTAAGTGTGTCATTTTCGTAAATCTGAAACATCGTTGTTCCGGCTTTTATGGTGTCTGCGTTTACGATTTGTTTTGCCGAAGTTCGGATTAGTGTGTCGAGAAATGCAATTTTTTCATTAGGCAACGAAAATTTGTAATTCATGTCTATATCCGTAATTGCGAACACCTTATATTTTCCGTTGCGAATGAAATCGACCGTAAACCGTCCGGCGGAATCGGTTCGTGCAACATACAACGGTGCCGAAGTGTAAGGCACGGAATCCGTATGAATATCGTAGAGCATGACCAAAGCATCTTTTACCGGCGCGTGGGAAAAGGCATCGAACAAGCGACCGGATGTGGCGAGGCTGTCGATTTCGGTACCTGTTGAAAACGTAAAACGCAAATCTTTTACCGGATTATTTTCATGAAAATCACGCACCGCATCCTGAAACGTAAATGTGTAGGTAATGGAATCGCGCAAGTCTTCTTTCAATTTTATGACCACACTTTTGCCTTTCATGTCTATTTTGGGTTTCTCCAAAAGCGGCGGCGACGATAAAAATTTACTCTGAATATTATCAAAACTCAAATATTCGTCAAATGTAATCACTATCTTTTTTGGCGACACATTGCGCTGTTGCAGAGCCGGATAGCTTTTTTGCATTACGGGCGGAATCGTATCTTTTCCGCCGCCGGTGAGGCTGCCGGGCTGTGCACAATCCTGCAAAAGCAGTGCAACGAACGGAATCAGAAGAAAAATTATAACTTTGCGCTTCATACGTTTGAAAATCTGAAATCCTGGCGAACAAGGTATTTTGGCTTCAAAAGTAAACATTTTGCTTAAATTTTTGGACACCGTGATAAGATTAACACATTTTAGGGAGAAATGTATCGGTTGCAACTACTGCGCCGAAGTCGCGCCGTTTCGTTGGAGCATGGACGATACCGACGGCAAAAGCAACTTGCGCGACGGACGCGAAAAAAAAGGCATTTACACCGCCACAGCCGGCGACGACGAGTATGACCAAAACCGCGAAGCCGCTGAAATATGCCCTGTAAATATTATTCGTGTTGAAAAATTCTGATATTTAATGCAAATTTTATACTTTTGCACCCACAAAAGGTTTCATAGTTCAAGGGATAGAATAGAAGTTTCCTAAACTTTTGATCCGAGTTCGAGTCTCGGTGAGACCACAGATTCTTAAACGAGCAATGAGCAATTATACATCGTTTCAATCGAATGTTTCGTTATTCAAAAGTTGCTTGCTGCTTTTATAGTTGATACTTTGCAAAAAAAAACAGCCCCCGCACACGGAAGGCTGTTTTCTCTGTAGCTCGGATTTCAAATCCGTGTTACTTTTCACTTTCAACTTTCAACTTTCAACTGCTTA
>DYSM01000147.1 GCA_020718265.1 Draconibacterium orientale
AATTTAACTTTACAAACTTTCAACTTTATGACTTTTTATACTGAACTCATCTTTATATTTTTAAATCAAGTATCGCAATCATTTTTAGATTTTGGTTATATCGCCGATTTTTTCTTAAAAAAGATGACGCAAGTTTTAAAAAATAAACTTGCGACATTTCTTTATTTTCGAGTTTCAGACAATTTTTATAACGATGTTTTTGGTTTATTTAATCCAAAATAGTTATACAAACCAAGTTTTTATTACTGTCCAATATCCGAAATGCCAAAGCGCATAAGCTCCGCCGGCAAGTATAACAAGGACAGCAAAGTAAACCCAAGTCGGGATGCGCTTCTTGGAGAAAGGGTCATTCATGACGCGTTTTGAATTCTTTGGCAGTCGTGCGACCGATGTAAGAGTTGCTCCGAAACGCATGTTAATCAACGATTTAGCGTTTACAGCCCAACCGTTGGCATCCAAAATTGGGGCTAAATTTCGCTTGCGTAATTTCATCCAAGCCAAAATCATAGACGGTCCCGAAATTAGTAACACAACACTCAAAACAGCCAGAGGCATTTGCCACCATGCCAAGCTCATAAAACCGGTAAAAATGGCGGCAAGCATCGAGCCGATTGCGCCGATGGCAAGTCCGATGGCTGCGAAAATTCCCATGTATTTGGCAATATCGAATTGTTGTATGGGCGCAACTGCTTTCGGGTCGGTTTCCGGAACGGCTGCCGGGTCGGTTTGTACGGGTGCGGCTGTGAGCTTCGTTGCTGATTTTTCAATATTTGCAGTTGCTGAATCTTCGACACTTTTTTCTCTGTTGGCGGCAAATTTTTGAATTTGTTCTTCAATCATCCGAATAAATTTTTTGTAGGGCGAAAAGAAAGCCTGACGAATACTTATCGGATTTTCAATTACTTTCACAACCGTTGCGTCCCAGTCGTTTCCGTTGCGGTCGTAAAAAAGTCCGTTTCGCCCGACCATCAAATTATCGGTATCGCCGTTGGTAATTCCGGCGACGATGGACATTTTTTGCCCGCCGACTTTGGACACACAATCGCAATACAACAGATACATGCCGCTCAAATGCGCCATTGCCGCGTGTTTGGCAGAATCTACAACTTTTAAGCAAAAATCACAACTGCGTTGGTCTATATATAAGGTGCCGATTTGGAAAATTGCCATTTTATCGGGCATATAAAAATCGATAAACGACACGTAATTCGTTATCAATTTGTATAAATTCGTGTAATAACGCACCAATTTATCGACGGAAATTATAGAATCCGCCTCGTCTGCAAAGGTTAAATCATGGTCAATCATCGCAATGATTTCGGCTTTTCGGTTTTCGGAAACAATGCGTTTCGCTTCTGCATAAGCTAAAACCTCAACGGCATCGCCTTTTTTGTCGGTTTTCCATGCTGCATAAGGTTCAAATATGGCGCATATTTTTTGCCATTCGGTTTCATTGAGGTTATCTTGGTTTTTCCCAAAAATCGGATTCACAACAAGTTCCTTAAAGTTCAGAACCGCTTGTTGCCACGCCGGGTTCAACTCTTTTGTAAGCGGCAGTTCTTTTTTTGTATTGATATGAGCAAGCGGAAATGCGGAAAGTTCGTTCATGCAAGTCGTGAGGTCTTTGCCTGTGAGTTGCATAAAATCAGATATTTGAGAATTTAAAACATCTGTCGAACGGCTGTCAAATTCCGCGAAACGACAACGCAGAAAGAAATCTTCAATTTTTGATTTTACGGCTGTCATTGCCGCAAATGCGTTTTCGGTTTCGGCTCCGAAGGGTGAAATTTTTGCAGAATTTTGTAAAGACACTTCCGTCCACGCACAAAAATCGGCACAGGTTGCATAAAATTTTTCAACAGCTTCTTTATTTACGCCGGGCTTCCCGCTACGGTCCTCCACAGAGCCGACGGTTTTGAGGATTTGTTCTAAAATGTGTTTCAAATCCGCATCATCAGCCGCTTCGGGCGGAATGACGCCGTCGCCGTTGAATTTTGTATTTGCAAATATTTTAACAGTGTCCGAGGTGTCGTCTGTGGAAATAAATTCGGAATTCGGCTTGCCTAAATTTTTTAAAATTTCTTTTGCCGATTCCAAAATTTGCGTCCCGAGCGGTGTCCGTGTATCAATGGCTGAAAGCGGCAAGGCACTTTCACTTTTGACTAAATCATCGGGCGTTTTGATAATGGATGTTATCCATTTTACGGCTGCGATAATTTCGGGTGCACGAATTTTTCCGTCGGCATTGCCGTCAAGCAGTGCCAGCGTTTTTTTATCAAATTCAAGCCCGTCCACCGGACAACTCAATGCTGTCCAGAGTTTTTGGTCGAGTTCATCGAGTGCTGCAATATCGCGTCCGGTTTCAATACGCACGCGGTCATTTCCGCCGATGCGTGCAAAATTCCAAATATGAGACGTTCTTTTAAGTGCTGATTCCATTCCTGTCCTTTTTTAAATAAAAACACAAAGTAAGTGTTTTTATTTAGTCCGAATCGTTTTTTAGAGAATGAATCTCATGTGATTTTATAAGTTTTTAAACGTAAACATGTAAACAAAAGATTCCTAATGCGTTATGTTTTTCTTAATCGTTATAACGCACTTTCACATAACGCTTTTGTAAAATTCACAATGCGTTGATAAACAAATTATTGTAAACAGGCTAATGGTTTTTTATTACAATTTCGGAAGTTACTTCCATCGCTTTTTTGTAAGCCACACTCACGCCGCAGTAACGTTCTTCGGATAATGAAACGGCTTTTTGTAATTTTTCCAAATCTAAAACTTTGCCGTCTTTGGGGGTAAAACAATATTTTACGTGCATTTTCGTGAAATGTTTCGGATGTTCTTCCGTTAGTTCTCCGCTTACATCAACTTGAAAATCTTCGATGTCGTCTGTAACGCGCATTTTTTTTAGAATTGCGACCACGTCCATTGCAGTGCAACCACCTAAAGCCGCAAGCATAAACGTTTTCGGTTGCGGTCCGAGGTTTTGTCCGCCCACGGCTTCTTTGGCATCAATAATTACTTTGTGTTCGTTTACATCCCACTCGAATGCCATATTTTCGAGCCATGTTGTTTTTACTGATTCTGTCATATTTCAAAAATTTGTGGATTAATATACATATTAGCCTTTATGCTATTGTATTTTTATTACTTTTGCAAAAATAGATTAAATATGTAATATGTGAAAATGCTAAGATGTTTTCACGGTTTAAAAATCAGTTTTTAATTTTAAAATATTTTCTAAAATATTGAAAATAAACGAATAAGAATATTCATAAAACGTATATCTTGAGCGTGAAAAAAAATGAATCCACTACAATATGCGAACATTGCGTTCACCAAAGTGATATTTTTCGGTATTTAACCACCGAAGAGTATGAGCAAATGACGTACGTTAAAAGCTGTAATTCATACAAACGCGGCGATATTGTTTATCACGAAGGCAACCGTGTCGGCGGAATTTACTGTATCGGGAAAGGTATCGTGAAACACTACAAAACAGGCATCGACGGCAAAGAACAAATTGTTCGTTTCTCGAAAAAAGGCGATATTTTTGGATTTAGGTCGGTTTTGAGCGAAGAGGTTGCTTGTACATCGACTAAAGTGATAGAAGACGCCTCGATTTGTTTTATTCCTGTTGGAAATTTTTTCGATTGGATAAAACACAATTCCGATTTCTCCATGCGCATTATGAAGCTGTCGTGTAAAGAACTTGGCGAGGCAAACCAATATATTATTGATATTGCACAAAAATCTGTCAGAGAAAGACTTGCAGAGTTTTTGTTGCTCTTGCTTGATAATTTCGGAACCGATTCGGACGGAAATCTAAATATTTCACTCACCCGCGAAGAAATTGCCGGTTTAGTCGGAACGGCTACGGAATCCGTAATTCGATTATTGTCGGAATTCAAAGCCGATAATTTAATTGAACTTGAACGCCGACAAATTAAAATATTAAATGCTAAACAGTTGAAGCGAATCTGTGATGTTTTCTGACCTAAATTTCAGTGGTTTCTTCTCAAAAAAAATAACGAGTATCGAATAGATGTTTTACCAAACTAAGTTAAGTTTTTTAGTTCTCATTTTGTTCGTCTTTGCAAGCTCTGCTTCAAAAGCGCAGGATTTGAACGCCGATATTTTTCGATATGACGGCGCAAATGGGTTATCGCAAAATACAGTAAATCACGTCATTCAGGATAAAGAAGGGTTTCTGTGGATTTCAACACAAGACGGACTCAACAAATTTGACGGCTACGGTTTTGAAGTGCATCGTCATAATCCTGTGAAAAAGAGTTCGTTGTCGAGCAATTATATCAATATGGTTTGTTTGGGCGCAGATAATATGCTCTGGATTGCAACGCTGAACGGCTTGAATAAATATGACCCTTTTACGAATGAATATCAAAATTATTCGGGAAGAACGATGGACAAAGAAACGCTGCATAACGGAGCGGTAAACTACATTTTTCGAGACAGTAAAAATACTATTTGGATAAAAACCAAATACGGATTAAGTCGATATAATCCTAAAACAGATAATTTTACATTTTTCCGACATCTCTATTACGAGTTTAGCTACTCAACGGAATACAATAATTTTAAAATGATTGAGACTGAAAAACGCTTTCTGTGGGTGGCGACTAAGGATGGCATCGCTCGTTTTGATAAGGAAAACGAGCAATTTTCATACTTTTACCCTGAAGGCGAAGACGCGCAATCGAAAAATGAAATATTCGACATCTCCAACGAGGACAAAAATGTGCTGTGGGTGGCTGCCTCCGAAGGCTTGTATCGGTTCAATTATAAAGAAAATAAATTTATCAAAATACAATTTCACTCAGAACGACAGCGTTCTGCTGTCCATGTCTTGTTCAAAGACAATCAGAACTTATTGTGGATTGGCACAGACCACGGCTTGGCATATCTGGACAAATTTAATAATACAATTCGTTTCTACCAACCTACCGATGCCGATAATAATGCAATTGTTTTCGGGCGCGTTTCATCAATTACGCAGGACGCTGCACACATTCTGTGGGTGGGCACGGAAAACGGTTTGTTCAAAATAGACAGAAAAGTAAAAACATTCAATACCATTCGGCGCGGCGCGGGTTACGGACCGCAGTTGAGTAATAATCGTATTTATTCTGTTTTTGTGGATGAAAAAGAGCGCGTCTGGCTTGGCACGCGACAATACGGACTGAATATTTACGACCCAAAAACCGGAAATGTCAAAGTTCTGAACTCGACAAATTCTAATCTCAAAGACGATGATATTCACTGTATTCAACGCCTTTCTAACGGTAAAATCTGTATAGGTACGAGTAACGGAGCGTTCTTTTATCTACCTGAAAAAGAAGATTTCATTTCGTTTTCTAAGTATTTTAAAAAAGATTTTTCGCATCGTTTTACAAAAAACAGAATTTCTAAAATAATATTAGACCAAAAAGGTCAATATTGGTTTGCCACCAACAACGGCTTGTTCTTCTTTGACGGCAATGAAATGAAAACCGTTGCCGACCAACTGAATCTGCATAGCTCTGCCGATTTTCAAACATTTAATGTCATTGAACGCCGTAACGGCGAAATTTGGGCTGCATCAACAATAGGTCTAACGCGTATCAATCCGCAAACAGGCGAGGCTATTCTTTACACAAAAGAGAACGGCGGTTTGAGTAACAATTCCGCACTCACGGTGTTTGAAAGTCGTGATAATACGCTTTGGTGCGGCACAGAAACGGGGCTGAACAAATATCTCGCCATAAAAGACTCTTTCGTTTTCTATACAACTGACAGTCATAAATTTAATAACGATTATGTGTATTCCGTTTTGGAATCCGATGACGGCAATTTGTGGTTGAGCACCAACAACGGACTTGTTAGGTTTTCGCCCAAAACTGAGCAGGTAAAGAATTTCCACATTGAAGACGGCTTACAAAGTATAGAATTTAACATCGGAGCCGCATATAAGCACGCCAACGGCATTATGTATTTTGGCGGTGTAAACGGCGTTAATTTTTTCGACCCTATGAATTTGCCTTCATACACGTATGCTCCGAAGCCTGTCATCACACGATTTGAAAAAATGCTCGCCGAAGGCAACGTAACGATTCAGGTTCACGAAAGTGATACCATGCAATTGCAACCGCACGAACGTAGTTTTACAATTCGATTCACAATTCCCGAATATACACATCCGCTCAGAAACAGTTATCGTTACAGAATAAAAGAACTTGACGAAGAGTGGGTTACGAGTAATTCTAACTTCGTTTCATACAATCGGTTACGTCCCGGAAAATACACATTTCAAGTCATGGGTGCAAACAGTAATAATGTTTGGAATCCAAAACCGGCCGAACTTGTTATTAATATCGAAATTCCGTTTTGGGAAAGTCGTACCGCTTATGTTATCTTCGCATTGACGTTCGTTGCACTAATTGTTCTGATTTTTATGCTTTACAGCCGAAAAATGCGTCGTGAAAAAAGATTTTTCATTGTTCAAAAAGAAGCATCAGACAAACTCATCAAGCAAGGTGACGAAATTAAGGAAAAGACAAAAAGCATTGAGGACAGTATGCACTATGCAAAGCGTATCATCAACGCCATGATACCGTCGGACAAATTTTTTAAGCGCATTTTCCCAAAATCGTTTATTCTTTTTATGCCTAAAGATATTGTCTCCGGCGATTTTTTCTGGATGGATACAAAGGATGACCTTGCATTTGTTGCCGTAGCCGATTGCACAGGACACGGCGTGCCCGGCGCGTTTATGTCCATTGTCGGGTTGGATTTGCTGCGCGATATTTTATCGCTCGGAATTGAAACACCTGCCGAAATCTTAGACAGGCTGAACAATGAAGTAACAAAAATTTTCAAAAGTAAAGATAATGGAGACGCCGCCGTAAAAGACGGGATGGACATTGTAATTTGTGCCATTGATAAGAAAAAACGCGAACTCCAATTCGCAGGCGCAATGAATCCGCTCTACGTTTTGCGTAATAACGAAATCGTTGAAATAAAGGGCGACCGCTTTTCCATAGGACCTCAAAGCGATGACACGTATCGCAATTTTACAAACCATGTGGTTCCGCTACAAAAAGACGATGTTATTTACATGTTTTCGGACGGTTATGCAGACCAATTCGGCGGCATGAGCGAAAAGAAATTTAAAATCCGAAGGTTCAGGCATTTGCTTCTGAATATTTGGAATCATGATTTTGAATACCAAAAACTAACCTTACTCGAAACATTCCACAATTGGAAACAAGACCACGAACAGGTCGATGATGTGATTGTGTTGGGTTTGAAACCATTAGCTTAAATTTTTAAATTTTATGAGTCCGGTCTAAAAAGCCTGTTTTATTT
>DYSM01000583.1 GCA_020718265.1 Draconibacterium orientale
TTTTATCTTTTATCTTTTATCTTTTATCTTTTATCTTTTATCTTTTATCTTTTACAAAGCGTTGATTAATATGGAGCAAGCCTGTTCTATTTCTGCATTGGTAATGGTAAGTGGCGGAGCTATACGAAAATAATTGTCGCAAAAAATAAACCAATCGAACACCAAACCCAATTCGATGCTTTTGTGCAAAGTTTTCAGAACCATTTCAAAATCATCGAGTTCTACTGCCAGAAATAACCCCTTGCCTCTGATGGATTTTATTTTGGGGTGAATCAATAATTTACGAAACAAATCGCCTTTTTCGTTTACTTTGTCCACAATTTTATTCTCAAGAATGAATTGAAGCGAAGCCAAAGCCGACGCCGCACTCACCGGATGCCCCCCAAAAGTAGTAATATGACCCAAAACAGGATTGGTTTTGAATGAATCCATAATATTTTTATCCGCAACAAACGCTCCAATGGGCATTCCGCCGCCCAAACCTTTGGCAAACGTAATAATATCGGGCACTACACCATAGTTTTCAAAAGCAAAAAGCTTTCCGGTGCGTCCGAAACCTACTTGAATCTCGTCGAAAATAAGTAAAGCGCCTGTTTGAGTACATTTTTGACGCAGTTTGAGCAAAAAATCATTTTCGGGCAAAATAATTCCGGCTTCGGCTTGAATCGGTTCTACTATTACGCAAGCTGTTTTGTCTGTAATTTGCTCTAAATCAAAAACATTATTAAATTCCAGAAATCGTACATCGGGCAAAAGCGGGCGAAACGAATTTTTGAAACTCTCCTCTCCCATTACACTCAATGCGCCATGCGTGCTCCCGTGATAAGCTTTTTTAAAAGCAACGATTTCGCTTCGGCGAGTATAACGTTTTGCCAATTTGAGCGCACCTTCGTTGGCTTCGCTTCCCGAGTTGACTAAATAAACCGAATTTAAACTTTCGGGCAAAACCTCTGTAAGTAACTTAGCCAATTGCACTTGCGGACTTTGAACATATTCGCCATACACCATCAAGTGCATGTATTTATCCACTTGATTTTTAATTGCTTCTACCACTTTGGGGTTGCGATGACCAATATTACTTACCGAAACTCCCGAAATGAGGTCAATATAAGCCTTTCCCTGCGGGTCGAACATATAAATACCTTCGGCTTTTTCTATTTCCAAAGCCAAAGGAGAGTCGGAAGTTTGTCCGATATGTTGAAAAAATAATTGTCGTTCGTTCATTGTTGATGGGATTA
>DYSM01000148.1 GCA_020718265.1 Draconibacterium orientale
TTGAGATTTGAGATTTGAGATTTGAGATTTGAGATTTGAGATTTGAGATATGAGATTTGAGATATGAGATTTGAGATATGAGATTTGAGATATGAGATATGAGATTTGAGATTTGAGATATGAGATTTGAGATATGAGATTTGATACTATGTTTATTTTGTTCCTAAATTTCTAAAATTCTGCCAAAGATAAATTATTTTACAATATATCGGTTTCAAAAAACAAAAAATCCCCGACCGCAGTGTGCAATCAAGGATTTTTTTGTAAATTTCTAATGTCTAAAATCTACTATCTAACGTCAAAAATCTATTTGACTTCTTCGTAATCCACATCCGTAACGTCGTCGCCGCCTTTCTTTTCGTCTTTCGGTGCTTGTTGGTGGTTGGCGTGCGGGTTGTTGATGTCTGCATCTTGAAAATTTGCGCCGCCGCCTTGTGCGCCTTGGTTGTACATGTCTTGCGTGGCGGCGTGGAACACCGTATTCAGCTCGTTTTCGGCAGCTTCAATTCCGGCAATATCTTCGGCTTTGTGGGCAGTGCGCAATTTTTCCAACGCAGCTTCAATCGGAGTTTTTTTATCGGCAGGAATTTTATCGCCGAACTCTTTCAATTGCTTTTCGGTTTGGAAAATTGTGCTGTCGGCGTGGTTCAATTTCTCGATGCGCTCTTTCACTTTTTTGTCGGAATCGGCGTTTGCGGTCGCTTCGTCTCTCATGCGTTGGATGTCGGCATCCGAAAGTCCGGACGATGCTTCGATTCTGATTTTTTGTTCTTTGCCCGTGCCTTTGTCTTTTGCCGAAACGTGCAAGATTCCGTTGGCATCAATATCGAACGTAACTTCAATTTGCGGAACGCTGCGCGGAGCCGGCGGCAAACCGTCGAGGTGGAATTTACCGATGGTTTTATTATCCTTCGCCATCGCGCGTTCGCCTTGCAAAATGTGGATTTCAACGGACGGTTGATTGTCCACAGCAGTTGTAAATACTTGCGATTTTTTGGTCGGAATCGTTGTGTTGGATTCAATGAGTTTGGTCATCACGCCGCCCATGGTTTCGATACCGAGCGAAAGCGGCGTAACGTCGAGCAACAACACATCTTTCACTTCGCCCGTGAGCACGCCGCCTTGAATTGCTGCACCGACTGCAACAACTTCATCCGGGTTTACACCTTTTGAAGGCGTTTTTCCGAAAAATTGTTCTACTTTTTGTTGAATTGCCGGAATCCGCGTCGAGCCGCCCACGAGAATCACTTCGTCAATATCCGAAATCGAAATTCCGGCATCTTTAATGGCGAGTTTGCAGGGTTCGAGCACTTTTTGAATGAGTTTATCGCTCAATTGTTCAAATTTTGCACGCGACAACGTACGCACCAAGTGTTTCGGAATTCCGTCCACCGGCATAATGTAAGGCAGATTTATTTCCGTTGAAGTTGAGCTTGAGAGTTCAATTTTTGCTTTTTCGGCAGCTTCTTTCAAACGTTGCAGTGCCATCGGGTCTTTGCGCAAGTCGATGCGTTCGTCTGCCAAAAATTCGTCGGCTAACCAGTCAATGATGATTTCGTCGAAGTTGTCGCCGCCCAGGTGCGTATCGCCGTTTGTCGATTTTACTTCAAATACGCCGTCGCCGAGTTCGAGAATGGAAATGTCGAACGTGCCGCCGCCGAGGTCAAATACAGCGATGGTCATTTCTTCTTTTTTCTTGTCCAAACCGTAAGCCAAAGCCGCAGCCGTCGGCTCGTTGATGATACGTCGCACGGTTAAACCTGCAATTTCGCCGGCTTCTTTGGTGGCTTGGCGTTGCGAGTCGTTGAAATACGCGGGCACGGTGATTACGGCTTCCGTAACTTCGTGTCCCAGATAATCTTCGGCTGTTTTCTTCATTTTTTGAAGAATCATTGCCGAAATTTCTTGCGGCGTGTACATGCGGTCGTCAATTTTCACGCGGGGCGTGTTGTTATCGCCGCGCACAACGCTGTACGGCATACGGGTAATTTCGTTTGTTACGCGGTCGAACGATTCGCCCATGAAACGTTTTATGGACGAAACCGTTTTTTTTGGGTTCGTAATTGCCTGACGTTTTGCCGGGTCGCCGATTTTGCGTTCGCCGCCTTGCACAAAGCCTACAACGGACGGAGTGGTGCGTTTGCCTTCGCTGTTGGGTATTACAACAGGTTCGTTACCTTCCATAACGGACACGCACGAGTTGGTAGTTCCTAAGTCAATACCGATTATTTTTGCCATTTTGTTTATATTTTTTTGGTTTATATTCTCTTTTTTTTGTCTGAACTGTTTGTCAGATTTTTTTGTCCGCAATAGAAATATCAATGATTGTACCGAATTGAAAATTCATTGTTTTTGTGAAAAAAAGTCAGTTTTACGTCATAGTCCCGCCTGCCAAAAATGACAAAAACTGACAAAACGTCATAATACAGTCAAACGATTGTCAGAGAGTTAGCGTAAGTTTGTTGCACGCTGAATTTTAAGCCGGATTCTGTTTTGTAAAAAATTATCCGTTTAGTCGTATTTTTTTACACTTTGTATTGTAAAACAAAAAAGTTATGCTAATTTTGTATTGTAATACAAAAAATACAAAAATGATAACAAGGCAAGTTTTGAAACTTATAGAAGAAAAGTTATTTTCAGGCAAAGTGATCATCATTTCCGGCGCGAGACAAACCGGTAAAAGCACACTGATGAAACACTTACTCAAAGTTTCGGACAAAAAAACACGGTATCTTGATTGTGATGACCCACAAACTCGCAGCCTGCTTGAAAATCAATCTACTCCAAACTTATTGAGAGTTATGGGTAATGCAGATTTGGTGTTTATTGATGAAGCTCAAAGGGTGGCAAATATCGGTTTAACCTTAAAGCAAATGCACGACAACATGCATGATTGTCAGATTGTTGTGTCCGGTTCATCATCTTTTGAACTTTCAAACAGCATAAACGAACCGCTTACGGGGCGAAAATGGGAGTATCAGCTTTTTCCGCTGTCATTTACAGAACTGTCAGAGCATACCTCTTGGTTTGATGAGATTCGATTGCTCGAAACGCGTTTAGTTTATGGCTCTTACCCCGATGTTGTAAATAATGCCGGCAACGAACCGGAAATTTTAAGAAGTCTGGCAGGCAGCTACTTGTATAAAGATATTTTTTCTTTTCAAGATATTCGAAAACCACAACTTTTAGAAAAATTAGTGCAACTCTTAGCTTATCAGGTTGCCTCGGAAGTGAGTTACAACGAGCTTGCCGGATTGCTGCAAGTGAATACCCGAACTGTTGAAAACTACATAGATTTGCTCGAAAAATCGTATGTCATTTTCCGCTTGCCCTCGTTCAGCCGAAACTTACGCAATGAATTGAAAAAAAGTCGAAAAATATATTTCTACGATAACGGCGTTCGTAACAGTGTCATCTCAAATTTTAATACCGTAAATTTAAGAAACGACACCGGACAACTTTGGGAAAATTACCTTGTTTCCGAAAGGCAAAAACGAAATACTTATAATAAAGTGTATTGCAATTCCTATTTCTGGCGCACAAAGCAACAACAGGAGATTGATTACATCGAAGAACACGACGGTAAACTTTATGCGTACGAATTTAAGTGGAACGAGAAGAAAGCTGTGAAACCTCCTAAAACATTTTCGGAAGCTTATCCCGACAGCGCATTTGAAGTCATTAGTCGCGAGAATTTTACAGAATTTATCGGATGAAAAAATCAGACCGCGACACATCTGTTCTGATTTTTTTTTTTGTATTTTTGTCTGAAATTCAAAAAAATGTTATGAAACAAACGCTTCTTCTGTTTTTTGTGTTTTTTGCCGGTTACGGGCTGTTTTCGCAAAATTTTGTCATAGAATTTAAAGGCGAAAACGTTATTCTTGCAGGTGTGCCGCAAAAATTAGACGTTTTGCCCATGAATGCGTCCGTCGGGAAGTTATCATACAGCATGACCAACGGCACCGTTGCCGAAACCGACAGCGGAATTTATACTCAAAACGGCTGATTTCTTTATTTTTATTCTTTCTTAAATATTTAATAATCAAAAAATTATCACATTTTCAAATTTCCAAATTAACACATTTTCAGTATATTTCAACTCTATCTTTGCCGCGAAACTCCCATTTTTTCGATTTTCGATTCAATTTGTACAGATTAAATCGCGTATTTTCCTGATGCGAGTTTAGCGTTACGCCGATTTCTGTTCCGTTTTTTATGAAAACCGGTAAACCCGATGAGTCAAACGCCAGAACCTCGCACATTGCCGCCGATTCGAACATATAATTTGTTGAAGCAGAATCATATTGCATCGGAATATCAGCCAAAATAATATCGGTCGGATTGTCAAACTTCCGAAACTGAACCGTAACAGTTTCTTTAACGCTTTCGCCTTTGGCATTTACGAAGGCATTTTCGGGAATTTCCAATCTCGCGCCGCTTTCAAAACTCAATGTATGAGCCTCTTCGGCAGAAATTTCTCGAATTTCGGCAACTGCAGTGTTTTGGTATAAATCGGTCAGCAGTTCGGATATTTTCTCGGGAGAAACCGTCGAAATCGGCACACTTTTTTCGGCATTTTCGGAACATGCACTCAACAATAAACCAATCATTATCAGGATATAAACGGCGTTTTTCATTGTTGAAATTTTTACGGATGATTTCAAATTTATCTATAAAAATAATGATTTTTCTGAAAGTTTCAAAACCATATTTTTTGAATTTTTGCCGAAAACCGCAAAACCGCACATCATCACATTATTGAATTATCGAATCAACAAATCAGCACATCATCTCATCTTCACATCAAAAAAACATTACTTTTGCAGTTCGATTTTGTGTAAAAATGCCCGATTTACAAACCGAAATAAAATTTCTTGCCGGCGTGGGTCCGCAAAAAGCTGAGGTTCTGAATAAAGAAGCTCAGATATTTACGTTGGAGGATTTGCTGTATTATTTTCCGTTTCGTTATGTGGATCGCACGAAGTTTTACAAGGTGTCCGAACTCACCGGCGATATGCCGAACGTGCAATTGCGCGGCGTGATTCGCAATTTTGTGAGCGCGGGTGAAGGGCGCAAACAACGCCTGACCGCGCAATTCGCCGACGACAGCGGTACGTTGGAACTCATTTGGTTTCAGGGTATTAAGTGGGTTAAACAAAACATAAAATCGGGAAACGAGTATGTCATTTTCGGAAAACCCAACGTGTATGGCTCAAAATTAAACATCGCACATCCCGAAATTGAGGAAATTTCCACAAACGAAGCAAAACCGTCGGCATTGGAGGCAGCATACAACACGACCGAAAAAATGAAGTCGAAGTTCTTGAATTCCAAAGCGATACTCAAACTTCAAACCGCACTTTTCAAACTGCCCGATTTGCTGATTCCGGAAACTTTGCCGGCATATTTTCTCAAAAAACACAATCTGATGAATTTGACCGAAGCCTTGTTTCAGGTTCATTTTCCGGAAGATTTGCAAAAACTGAAAAAAGCGCGATTTCGGATTAAATTTGAAGAACTTTTTTACCTTCAGCTCAATATATTATCTCAAAAATTAAACCGAAACGAAAAATCCAAAGGCTTTGTATTCAGCAAAGTAGGCGATTTTTTTAATGATTTCTATACGAAAAATTTGCCTTTCCCGCTCACGGAGGCGCAAAAACGTGTTTTGAAAGAAATTCGGCGCGATTTTGGCTCCGGCAAACAATGTAACCGCCTGTTACAAGGCGATGTAGGCTCGGGCAAAACGCTCGTCGCACTCATGGCGATGCTCATTGCGGCTGACAACGGTTTTCAGTCCGCGCTTATGGCTCCGACGGAAATTTTGGCGCAGCAACACTTTGAAAGTCTGAGCGTTTTCCTTAAAGGTTTGGATATTCGTGTTGCACTTTTGACCGGTTCGTCTAAAACGAAAATACGCCGAAAATTGCACGAAGAGCTTGAATCCGGGCAAATTCATATCCTCATCGGCACACATGCTTTGATTGAAGATGTGGTGGTTTTCAAGAACTTAGGACTTGCTATTATTGACGAGCAACACCGCTTCGGCGTGGAGCAACGCTCTAAACTTTGGCGTAAAAATACGCTTCCGCCACACATTGTAGTCATGACCGCAACGCCGATTCCGCGCACGCTTGCCATGACCGTGTACGGCGACCTCGAAGTATCTGTGATTGACGAACTTCCGCCCGGACGAAAACCTGTAAAAACCGTTCATGCTTATGATTCGCAACGCCTACGGGTATTCAAATTTTTGCGTGAGCAAATTGCATTCGGGCGACAAATTTACATTGTATATCCGTTGATTACGGAATCGGAAAATTTCGATTACAAAGATTTGGAAGATGGTTTGGAAAGCATCAGCCGCGTGTTTCCGCCGCCCGAATTTGCACTGAGCGTTGTGCACGGACGCATGAAACCGGAAGAGAAAGACAAGGCTATGCAGCTGTTTGTCAAAGGAATAACGCAAATTATGATTGCCACAACCGTGATAGAAGTCGGTGTAAATGTGCCAAATGCTTCGGTTATGATTATTGAAAATGCCGAACGGTTCGGGCTGTCGCAAATGCACCAATTGCGCGGGCGCGTGGGGCGCGGTGCCGACCAATCGTATTGTATTTTGATGACGCCGTTTAAACTTTCCAAAGAAGCACGCCTGAGAATCAACACGATGTGCGCAACAAACGATGGTTTTGAAATTTCGGAAGTGGATATGAAAATGCGCGGACCCGGCGACATGCAAGGCACGCAACAAAGCGGCATTCCGATGACGTTGCGTATGGCAAATTTAGCTACCGACGGCGACCTTGTGCAACTTGTGCGCGATGCCGCCAACGAAGTGCTAAAATCAGACCCGACTTTGGAACTTTTTGAAAATCAAATTCTTCAAAAACAATTAAAAAAACATTTTCGCAAACCTCAAAATTGGGAAACAATCAGTTGAACGTTTGAACAGTTCATAAAGTTTTGATAAAAAACGTAGAGACGCAAGGTTTGCGTCTTCAAAGGAAAGGTCTTTTGAAAAGTTCATAAAGTTTTAAGTATAAAACGAAAAAGTGCCGCTCCTGTCGGGCGACTCTTTTGTAATTTGCTGTTGTAAGAAAACTCATAACTTTTTGAATTTCTATAAGATATAGTGAAATTTCGCTCCGAATGATTTTAGAAATTCTGTTGAAATACAGTCGAAATTCAATTGAAACTAAAAAACAACTGAATGACTATTGAATGACCACTGAATG
>DYSM01000149.1 GCA_020718265.1 Draconibacterium orientale
ACCCGTTACCGTAAACATGGTTCCCGATAATTTCGATTTCACACTTACAGTTGTTGATGCCGCAGGCACACCAATACAAGGTGCAACCGTTACAATCAACGGAAATACCTATACCACAGGTGCAAACGGACAAATTACAGCTACGAATTTGCCTAACGGAACATACAATTATAGCGTAACAGCTCCCGGTTATGTTGCCGGCAGCGGTTCAGTTACAGGCAACGGTGTAAACCAAGCTGCAACCATTACACTTACGGCACTCCCACGATTCGACATTACTTTCACGGTAAAAGACCAAGACGGTGTTGTGATTCCCGGAGCAACGATTGTTGTAAACGGTGTAACTTATACGACGGATGCAAACGGACAAGTTGTAGTGCCGAATTTGCTTAGCGGAACTTATCCCTATACGGTTTCCTTAAACGGATACTACGGTAGCGCAGCTTCTGCTGTAATTGCAAACGCAGACCTTCCGGTTTCAGTAACTTTGAATCAAATCGTTTACGATGTAACATTTACGATTACTGACCCGGACGGAGAACCAATTCCGAATGCAACAGTTGTAATTGACGGTCAAACATACACTGCAGACAACGACGGTAACTTGACAGTTGCATTACCTGACGGAACCTATCCCTACACTGTTGTAGCTCCCGGATACATTGACATTACAGGTTCAACAACCGTAAACGGAGCCGCAGTTCCTGTGGACGTTACGATGCAACCCGAACTCTTCGATGTTACAATTACAGTAATCGACCACACGGGCGATCCTCTCCCGGGTGCAGAAGTTGTAATCAACGGCGTTACTTACACAACGGACGAAAACGGTCAAATTGTAGCTCCGCTCATGGACGGAACATACACATACACTGTAACTTCCGAAGGTTATGACACAATCACAGGCAGCCTTACCGTTGCCGGCAGCGATTTGCCCGTTCAAGTGCAAATGGAGTTGAGCTCTGTTACGATTGAAGCTTCCGAAGTGCTTACACCCAACGGAGACGGATATAACGAAACATGGATAGTAAACAACATTCAAGCTGTGAAGGATTACAAATTGTATATTTTGAACAACATTGGTGAAGTAATTTACGAATCTGAAAATTACGACAACACATGGAACGGAACCTACAACGATACACCTCTCGACGGCGGTACCTACTATTACATCTTCCAAAAAGATGCAAGCACGGTTAAAGGTTTCATCACCATAGTTCGATAATCTCAGGAGTTGTAAACGTTTAAAAATTAGTAAAATGAAAAAAGTAAGAATAATTTTAGCATTCGCAATAGCTTTCCTCCTCGCGGGGACGGCTAATGCCCAACAGTTGTTCACGTACAACTTGAATATGCAAAATCCGTATTTGTACAATCCGGCTTATACGCTCGACCACTCCTGCTACAGCGCGTTCGCAAACTCGCACATACAATGGATGGGCTTCGACGGTGCGCCGCAAGTCAATACGTTCGGATTGCACGGTCCCGTTGCCAAAAACATGGGACTCGGAATAAGTGTAGCTACGCTCAAACATGGTTTGATGAACAATTTCATTGGAAATCTGTCCTATTCATATCGCGGAACCATCGCTGAAAATCACTATTTTGCATTAGGATTTACGGCAGGTGCATTAAACGATAAAATGGATTACGGCTCTATTGAGAATGCCGATGTAACTGACCCGCAATTGGTGTCTGAATTTTACAATACAACATCATTCAACGCCGGATTCGGTTTGGCATACCATGTTAAAGGTTTTGAAGCTCAAATTGCAATTCCGCAATTGCTCGAACGCAAAGCCACCAACATGTACACCATCGGAATTCTGTCTTATGACTATCAAGTAACGGATATGATTAAACTTAAACCCGCTGTTATGATGCGTGGTGTGAAAATTAGCCCATATCAATACGAAGGTAACATTAGTGCAGAATACAACAAAATGGTCTGGATTCAAGGCGGTTATCGCTCCGATAAAAGTATCATTATGGGCGCAGGTGTGAATTTTAGCGGTATAAAACTCGGATACGCTTATCAAATGGATAACGGTATCATGGGAACTGTTGCTAACGGTACGCACGAAATTCAACTGATTTACGATTTTGCGGACCAAATCTGTAATCGTCAACCCAAAACCGCAATGGTTTCGGGAACAATCAAGAATTCCGTTACCGGAAAACCGATTGAAGACGCAGAAGTCATCATTACAGATGCAGCCGGCGTAGAAGTTGAACGCAAAAAAACGGATGAAAACGGTCGTTACAAAGCAAATCTCAAACTCGGAGAATCGTTTACGGTTGCTGCATCAGCAACGGATTACGCTCCGAAAAGCGAAATGCTTACCATGCCGACCGAACCAACCGATACCGCTCTGGATATCAGCCTGAAACCAACGGTTGTTACGCTCAAAGGAACAGTTTCTCCGACAGTTTCTAAAATCAAAGTTTATGATTCTACAGGAAAACTCATTTTCGACGGAGCACCCGATGCAAGCGGAAATTACAGCGTAAAAGTTGAACCCGGCAAACAATACCGCGTTGAGGCTTCTGCTGATAGTTACGAATCTGCTAATGTGAATGTTACGATAGGCGATAACATTGTTGAACAAGTTCAGGACATCGCACTCGTGCCGATTAAAGAACTTGCCGCAACAATTAAAAATCGAGATACCGATGAGTTACTTACTGCAACTGTGGTGTTGAAAGACGCTTCGGGCAAAGTTTTGGACAATAAAACTGTAACAGGTTTGTACAAATATTCTCTGAAACCCGGTTCATATACCATCGAAGTTACAGGTGAGAGCATCATCAGTGTCAAAGAAACTATCGTGATTACGAACGATACCAAGAAAGAATATCTCATCGATATTAAAGCAAAAGTGATGAACAAAAACAAAACGTTTGCGCTTGGGTCAGTAAATTTTGAAACCGGAAAATCTATCATTAAACCCGAATCTTATCCTGTTTTGGACGAGCTCGTGAAAATTATGAAAGAAAACCCGGAATTCATTATTGAAATTCAAGGACATACCGACAATGTAGGTGCTGCCTCTTCAAATACCAAACTTTCGCAAGCGCGTGCAGAAGCCTGCGTGAAATATGCAACAGAACGTGGTATTGCTGCCGACAAACTTACAGCAAAAGGTTTCGGACCGAGCCAACCGCTTGTGCCCAACACCAGTGCTGAAAACAAAGCGAAAAATCGCCGCGTTGAATTTAAAGTTGTTAACTAAATTTTCCTCATCTCTCTAAATTTTGACTGCCCGACCTCAAAAATCGGACAGTCTTTTTTTTACACAAAAAATAAAACCGCCCATTTCGATTGGACGGTTTTATTATCATATAAAACGTTTATTATTAGTGCTTTATCCTAAGTGTAAAGGGTGAGATTCCGAAAAACTTAATCCGCGTGCGTTACATGTTCCGGCGCATCGCTGTTCATAATTTCTGTTTGAATATTGATAGATTCTTGGTGGATAGCTTTGAAGACGACAGCCACAAAATTTTCTGTAAGTCCCTTTTTTTCGCCTTTTTCAACAGCAGTTTTCAAAATTGCATCCCAACGTCCGGGTTGATAAATCGTAACCGCATTTTGCTTTTTCACAGTCCCGATTTGTTTGGAAATTTCCATTCTGTTTTGCAAAATATCCAGCATTCTGTTGTCCAATTCGTCAATGTGCGCGCGCAGTTCTTCCAACGTTTCAGCCATTTTTGCATCTTGCGAATGTCGGTGACGAATGACCAAATTATCAATAATCTCGCTCAATCTGGCAGGCGTAATTTGCTGTTTGGCATCGCTTAACGCGCAATCCGGGTCGATATGGCTTTCTATCATCAAACCGTCAAAGTTCAAGTCCATCGCCTTTTGCGAGACGGGTTCTATGAGTTTGCGGTTTCCCGAAATATGGCTTGGGTCGCAAAACATCGGCATATCGGGGTATCGACGGCGCATTTCTATCGGAATTTGCCAAACAGGGTCGTTTCTGTAAATTGACTTCGACATTCCTGAAAAACCTCTGTGTATCACACCAATACGAGTGATTCCGGCATCATACAAACGTTCAATTGCGCCCAACCAAAGTTCGATGTCCGGATTTACCGGGTTTTTTATAAGTATCGGAATATCAGCACCTTTCAAAGCATCAGCAATTTCTTGCATTGCAAACGGGTTGGATGTTGTGCGTGCGCCAATCCAAAGTATGTCGATTCCGGCTTTTAGCGTTTCAAACACGTGCGTGGTGTTGGCAACTTCGGTGGTTGTGAGCATTCCGGTTTCCTGTTTCACGCGTTTGAGCCACTGCAAACCTTCCGAGCCTACGCCTTCAAAATTTCCCGGGCGTGTGCGCGGTTTCCAAATTCCGGCGCGAAAAATTTTAACGTTGCGAGCCGCCAATTCGCGCGCTGTAGCCATGACTTGTTCGGGCGTTTCGGCACTGCACGGTCCGGCTATTAAAATAGGGCGTTTGTTCTCGAACATGCCCCATTCCGAGATAGGTTTAAGATTCATTTAATCTGATTTAGTCTAATTTATTTAGCTTCTAATTCCTTTACTATCAGTTCGATAGCTTGCTCGTAGCCGATGCGTTTTGTTACAATTTTGAAATCTTTATCCAAAATATACAACACCGGCGAACTGTTAATGTCGTAGTTAAAACGGAACGGGTCGAAGGGCGACCAAACATTTTTCCAGAGTTTCATGTCGTGATTTTCAACAAATTGCAGCCATTCTTCGGTTGTTTTGCAAAACTTGTCCCACTCGCCGTTCAAATCGGTTTTATTTAAAAAAATGCTGACAACCTGAACATTCTTTTTGTTAAGTTCTTTTTGCACGTAAAGATCATAAAAAAGTGGAGTTTCTTTCTTGCAATGGCTGCAGTCGGGCGTCCAAAACCACAAAATTGTATATTCGGCTTTGCTTTGCGAGAGTTTTTGCTCGCCGTGAAACTGATTGTAGTATTTGCTGAGTTCCTGAACTTTAGCATTGTTTTTGGTCGCATCATCAGCACCGGATTTTTCAATTTCAATGCCTTTTTCTTTCATAAGTTTCAAACTTTTCAGCAAAGCGTCAATCTTGAGGCTATCTACCGTAACAGTTTGATATTTAATGTCCATTGCACGACCGCCAACCAAACATTTCGATTTTTTATCGACTTTTTCTTTCAAATCTTTGATAAATTCAGGGTCGCTCCAATCTGCCTCGGGCAAATAATATTTTTGAGCGATATGCACATATACGTTTTCTGCCGTAACAACCTGACTGCCTGCATATTTATTAAACAAATGTACGAGCATAAAACGTAACATCTCTTTAGTTGTGCGCGATTTGCTAATCAAAAAATCTACCTGAACAATCAGACTGTCAGGATGTTGCGGAATCAGTTTGTCTATATACGTGTCGATTTTATTTTGATAAATCGGTGTTCGTAACAAACGCGCATCAGAAATATTGAAAGTATCGAAAAAATGATAACGGTAATATTCATATTGTTTCGTTCGGTCTGTAATTTCAGCAGGCACCTGTACATCTTGCGCCGCGCGTAAGAATGTAGCCATGAATGAGTTCGGAAAATCGGCAAGTAATTTGTCGTAACCTGCTTTCGAGGCTTCATTGAGTTTTTTCAATTCAGCATCAATTTCTTTCACGCGAGTAACGTTACCGAGACTGTCGGCTATTTTACGTTCTTTATTGAAATCTGTTGATTTTTGCCACACATCGCCGCGTAAAATCTGGTATTCGGCAAATGCTGCATATTCCAAATCGCCTTTGAATTTTATGGTTTTGTAAATATCCTTGGCATCGCCCTCAATGGTAAATTTCTGATTTTTATCTAACAGAAAATCAACTTTTTGTTTACTTGAAAAAAACAAAAAATACATACCGCCCGGCAAAGCCGTTTTCGATTTAAAAACACCGATACCGGCTTTATCCGTAACGACTGTATCATCCGGAATAAGCTGACTTTCAGCAAAATGATGTCCGATAATGAGCGTATCGGATGCGTAATTTTTCATTTTTACGGTTATTTCGTAGCCTTGCGCATTCGTAAGCGCAAAAGCTGCGATGAGGCTGAGTGAAAAAAGTAACTTTTTCATGTTTAAATAATTAATTATCAATTAATTACAATAGAATTTTTATTTTATATTTTGAGTTCAGTCTGCCGACAATTCGACTATTGAAAATAAAACAATTTCTTATGTTATAAACTAATTTTGTGCAATTGTATTTTGTCGGGCGCAAAAGTAATCATAATTGCGTGTTGGGCGCAATTATGAATGCAATTTAATTGTTAAAAATTCGGAACAAAAATTAATTCTGAAAATATTCCAAAATTGCGTTTTGAACTTTTTCCATCAGCCAACTCGGGGTGGATGTTGCGCCGCATATTCCGACGCTGCTGTCTTTCGTAAACCACGAGAAATCAATATCTTCCGTATCGGAAATGAAATACGAATTTGGATTTTGTGCTTTGCAAACATCGTATAAAACTTTGCCGTTCGAGCTTTTTAAGCCACTCACAAATACGATAACTTCGTGCAATGTTGCGAACGTTCGCAGCTCTTTGTCGCGCGATGAAACTTGTCCGCAAATGCTGTTATTTGCTTCAAAATCAACATCTTCTGTGTCTTGTTGTTCGGTCATCCGCTTTCGAATTTCGGCTGAAATTTTTTTGTAGCCTTCTTTGCTTTTCGTGGTTTGCGAAAACATATTTACAGGTTTCGTGAAATCAATTTTTTCTAAATCGCTTTCGTTTGAAACCACAATGCCTGTATTTCCGGTTTGTCCCACTAAACCAATGACTTCCGCGTGACCGTGTTTGCCGTAAATGACCGTTTGCCCGCCGTTTTCCGACATTTTCAAATGTCCGGTTCGCACGCGATTTTGTAAACTTAACACAACAGGGCACGAGGCATCAATCAGTTTTATGTTATTTTGTGCCGCAATTCGGTATGTTTCAGGCGGTTCGCCGTGCGCGCGTATGAGTACGGACGTGTTGTGAAGTTGCTTAAACGTCTCGTGGTCAATGGTTTTAAGACCTAAATTTTCAAGACGTTTTACCTCCACATTGTTGTGCACAATATCGCCCAAACAGTAGAGTGTACCCTGATTTTCAAGCTCTTCCTCCGCACGACGTATGGCGTACACAACGCCGAAACAGAAACCGGATTTAGAATCTATGGTGATTTTCATTTTTTTTAATTTGAGAATTTTGATGTGATAAT
>DYSM01000584.1 GCA_020718265.1 Draconibacterium orientale
AATTCTTCACAGCAGTTCTGCTTTTTCTTTGGGGCTTAAAAAGCTCGCTTTGATTGAGTTTTGAGCAAGAAGACTAATTTCGTCAAAAGTTAAGTTCAAGGCTTGAGCTATTTGTAAGTAATTTTGAAGAATGTATCCTCCAAAGTAAGCTGGGTCGTCGGAATTGATGGTAACCATCAAATCTTTTGCAAGCATCTGTTTCAGAGGGTGAAGCTTCAAATCGGAAACCACTCGAAGCGATAGGTTAGACAGCGGACAAACCGTAAGTGGAATTTGTTCTTCTACAAGTCGCTTAATTAGCTTTTTGTCGGTAAGACAAGTGTTTCCGTGGTCAATGCGCGATACTTTGAGCAAATCCAATGCCTGCCAAATGTAACTTGCCGGACCTTCTTCGCCTGCGTGTGCAACGGTCAAAAAGCCTTCTTCGCGTGCTTTTGCGAATACTCGTTCAAACTTTTCGGGTGGAAAACCCACTTCCGAGGAGTCTAAACCTACGGCTATGATTTTATCTTTGAATGGCAAACTTTGGGCTAAGGTTTCAAATGCCGCTTCTTCGCTCAAATGTCGCAAAAAACAGAGGATTATTTTCGACGAAATGCCTAATTTTTGTTTGGCATCGCTCAACGCTCTATCTATTCCGTTTATTACGGTTGCAAAGGCAATGCCCCTGTCGGTATGCGTTTGCGGGTCGAAAAAAATTTCGGTATGCACTACATTTTCCGAATGAGCACGCTGCAAGTAAGCCCAAGTAAGGTCGTAAAAATCTTGTTCGTTTTGCAAAACTCCTGCACCAGCGTAATAAATATCCAAAAAATCTTGCAAATTTCCGAACTTATACGCTGCTTTTACTTCTTCTACCGACTTGTATTTGATTGCTATTTGATTGCGTTTGGCTATTTCAAACATCAATTCAGGCTCAAAACTGCCCTCGATGTGTAAATGCAATTCCGCTTTGGGAATGCTCAATATGTATTGCTCTAAATTCATTTTTTTGTTTTTAAAAACCGCTAATGAGTATTTTTCAACTACAAATATACTCATTTTTTCTGGATACGCAATTTATGATAGGATTTTATCCTTTGGCAATACAATTATACTGCAAAACGGTTATAAGTAGTAAGCCAAATTTAATTGTATATTTTATTTAGCCAAGTGCTTAAAATTTATTTGATTACAAAAAGGTTTGCTCAAATTAAAATAGCACGGGTGCTTAATTTCA
>DYSM01000150.1 GCA_020718265.1 Draconibacterium orientale
TAAAGCTATAATTTACACATATTCAATTATTTATACGTTTTCTTACAAACACTATATAATTCAGTGTGTTACGCTTTTTTTTTTAAGCAGGTTGGGTTGTTCGGATTTTTAGATAAAAACATATCCTAAAAACCGGATATTTAAAATTATTTTTACTAACTTTGTGGAATGTTGTTGATGTTAAAACAAAAGTGGACTGCCTTGTCGAATTTAGGAGTTCTGCCCGATATGCCCATACCGGAGCAGAAGGGCTTAATGTTATATAACCGGCTCACATCCATGCTGATACTTATGGTTGTGGTTACGTCCGGCATAATGTATTTTGCAATGGAAATGCGTATCATACCGCCTGCATTTTTACTTTCGGTACCGTTGTTGCTGTTTTTACTGGTTTTGAATAAGAATGGTAACGCGCATCGGTCGGTGTATATTTTTGCAATCTATTTTCCGGTATTTTTCACAATCACATCCGTCGTTTCAAAACTTTACGGCGAGGGCGACAGCATTATTTATGTGATTGCGGCAAAATTCGGTATCTTGATTTCGTCTTTATTTCCGTTGTTGTTTTTTGGTATCAAAAATAAGACTAAAATTTTGTACACAACCTTGCCAAGTCTGATGATATATGCTTCATTCGACGCATTGCACTCTATTTTTGCAATAAATCTTGGCACGCTGCCTTATCGTTCGTCCGATTATATTTACATAACGGTTGGGGTGATTATTATTTTTCTGCTCGCATTAGTTATCATAACTTTTTTACAATCGGTTAATTCTGTTTATGAAATTCAAATTTTGCAAAAAAATAAAACCATAGAAGATGCGCATATCTTAGCAATACAACAACGCGACCGAATATCGACGGCACAACAAAGCCTTACGGACAGCATTCGATATGCACGCCGAATACAAACAGCTGTATTGCCGTCGGATTCTTTTTTTGAGTCGAACTTCCAAAGCTATTTCATACTCAATTTACCGCGAGACATTGTAAGCGGAGATTTTTATTTTGTCGAAAAAACATCGAATAAGTTATACCTTGCCGTTGCAGATTGCACCGGACACGGCGTTCCGGGTGCACTCATGAGTATGCTCGGCTCAACATTTTTGCACCAAATCATTAGTAAAAACGAAACGGAGAAACTTATGTTTCGTGCTGTTATAGAACGAATCAGCCAGAGTTTTCAGAATCCGTTTCGCAAATCGGACGAACTTACGGCAGGCGAAATTTTGACAGTTTTGCGCGAACTTATAAAAAAATCGCTCAACCAAAACGACCCCAATCTCGAACGCAAAGAAGGTATGGATATGGTGCTGTGTGTGATTGATTTTGAAACTAAAACAATGCAATTTTCAGGAGCGCACAATTCTGCGCTCCTTGTGTCGGGCAACAATTCAATCTTGCTCAAAGGCGATAAAATGCCTATCGGAATTAGCAGAAAAGAAGAGCCATTTTCGACTCAAACAACACATTTTCAGACAAATGACATGTTATTTCTCTACACAGACGGGTTTCAAGATCAATTTGGAGGCGAAAAAAATCTGAAATTCAAATCCAATAATTTTGTCGAGCTGTTAAAAAATATTTCTCAATTGCAGTCCGAAGAACAATATGTGGCTTTGGAAAGTGCACATACTCAATGGAAAGCAAATTTCGAGCAAACAGACGATATTCTTGTTCTGGCTGTAAAATTCAAATAAGCAAAAAAATCAGAATCCGACACATTTCTTCCAAAAAGCAGTTAAAATTTGAGCTGACTTTTCAGGTTCTTCGTTGAAACCGGCGTGTCCGGAATTTTCCAGAATAACCAATTCGCCTTGCGCGGGAAGTTCCAATTTTGCAACATTTTCGGATGCAATAAACGTGTCCTTCCGCCCGTGAATAAGCAAGAACGGTGCATTGAGGTTTGAAACTTCAGACGAACAATCGACTCGGTGCATCATTGCAGAAATCGACATTGCAACAGCGTAATTCGTCATCTTGATGGCATTTTCTATGGCTCTGTCAATTTGCTTTACAAAGCGTGGTCGGTTTTCTTCGGCATAAATTTTTGGCGCATGGGCACGGATGATTTCATCTTTCAAACCGTAGGCTAAATCCGCCAGACCGCGCCTGCGGGCATTTTTTTTATCGTCATTATCGGCAAACGGCAAGGAATGAAACAGACACAAACCGGCAATTTTTTCAGGATGTTTTTTCAAAAATGTTGAAGCTAAATATCCGCCCATGGAATGCCCGACAAGAACGACTTTTTCAAAACCGGACT
Organism: Draconibacterium orientale; assembly: GCA_020718265.1. Taxonomy (GTDB): domain Bacteria; phylum Bacteroidota; class Bacteroidia; order Bacteroidales; family JAADGE01; genus DYOJ01. The sequence continues at coordinate 2,268 of DYSM01000150.1, forward strand.
TTTCGAGTTTCCAGTTCAAATCGTCTGCCCATTTTTCCATCATCGATTCGCCTGCAAGAGGAAGTATGCCGCCGTGTCCGGGAAGGTTGTGCACAAAAACAGGAACGTCTGACGATAAATTTGGCAGAAATTCAGTCCAAATATCTGCCGATTCTAAATATCCGTGTATGAAAACGAGCGGAATGTTTTGATTTTTATTCATTTAGTTTGATTTTTGAAGTTCGAGTTCGGCGCGTTTAAGTTCGCTGTCTGTTTTTCGCAAAACGGGATAAAATCCGGCATCGTCCAAAATATTTCGAGCAATATAGGCTTTTATTCTGACTTCTATTTCGGTTCCGGATTTTACCAAATCGGACGCATTTTCTTTAACACCGTTTTTGGCGGCATACGCTTTAAATTGTGTCATCATATTATCTTTATCCAAATATTGAACAATAGCTTCGGGCGTTTTCAGTGTCGATAATGCTTTGCGATGATCGTCGGTATAAGCAATTGCGAAATTGTAAATAGTGCCTTTTGTAATTAATTTATCAAGATATTTGCTGTAATGCGCCGTGTCTTGCGGCACAAAAACATCGGGCATAATTCCGCCGCCGCCGTACACGATTTTGCCGCCGGGAGTCGTGTATTTTACGGTATCGGAAAGATGAACACTGTCCGAACTCAGTAATTCGCCGTCCATGGAACGCTTTATATAATCGGCATGATAGTTGTCAAGTCCTTTATCATAAGGCTTTTGAATGCAACGTCCTGTGGGCGAATAGTAGCGCGCTATGGTGATGCGAACTTCCGACCCGTCATTCAAAACGAACGGTTCTTGAACCAGACCTTTTCCGTAAGAACGTCGCCCGACGATAACACCTCTGTCGTTGTCCTGAATTGCGCCGGCAACAATTTCACTCGCCGAAGCCGACCATGAATCAATTAAAACAGCGAGTTCGATATCTTCACAAGTGCCTGATTTTGTGGCGATATAGTCCGTTCGTTTTTGGGCGTTGCCGTCCATGTAAACAATCATTTTTCCGTCGGGCAAAAATTCATCGGCAATTTTTACGGCGGCATCCAAGTATCCGCCGCCGTTTTGGCGGAGGTCGAGCACAAGTTTTTTCATGCCTTGTTTTTTTAGTTTTTCGGTAGCCTGTAAAAATTCCTTGTGCGTTGTTGCCGCAAATTGGCTGATTTTCAGGTAACCGGTTTCTTTGTTTAACATATAACTGACATCGACGCTGTAAATCGGTATTTTATCACGCTTGATTGTAAATTCAATTAATTCACTGATTCCGCGTCGTTTAACTTTGATTCTGACTTTTGTGCCCGATTCGCCTTTTAAATTTTTCACGACATCGTCGTTCGTAACGCCCGTGCCGGCAAAAAGTGTATCGTTTATGAAAATAATGCGGTCGCCTGCCATCACACCGATTTTTTCCGACGGTCCGCCCGGAATGGTATTTACAATTAATATTGTATCGTTCTGAATGTTAAATTGCACGCCGATACCATCGAAATTTCCTTTGAGCGGCTCGTTAAACGCTTGCATTTCGGCAGCCGGAATGTAAGATGTATGCGGGTCAAGTGCTTCCAAAATGTGCGGAATCACGAGTTCCTGCAAGCTGTCGGATTTTATCGGATCGACATAATTTTCGCTCAATAATTGTAAAATCGTATTTACTTTGTCAAATTGAGGCAGCATCTTGGATTGCAACATACTGCGGCTCATTCCTGTTGGGCGCAACACGTAGCCGACAAAAACGCCGACGACAAGCGTCAGTGCAAAAAATATAGGCAAAAGAATGTTTCTTTTTGAATTAGAATCAGACATAAAATTTCAAAATTTATCGGGCAAATATACGAAAAAACTTCTACCCAAATCGTTTACATGCCGATGTTCCGTCTTGAGATTCACATTTCAAAAAAAATAAACCCGAAATGTCAAAAAAATGTTAATAACTATTGCCGGATAAATAAATAGTTGTATTTTTGCAGTCCGCATTTTGTGTGCGGAAAATGCAAGTCTAAATCATTAGTAATAAACAATTAAAGCAGTTTAAAAGTGGATAGTTTAAGCTACAAGACCATTTTTGTGAACGATGCTACAGCCAAAAAACAGTGGTATGTAGTTGATGCAGAGGGTCAAACATTAGGTCGTTTGGCAGCCGAGGTTGCCAAGGTACTGCGCGGGAAATACAAAACGGATTTTACCCCGCACGCAGATTCCGGCGATAACGTAATTATCGTTAATGCCGAAAAAATTCAATTAACGGGCAAAAAGATGACCGATAAACAGTATGTCAGCTACACGGGTTACCCGGGCGGACAACGGTTTACGAATCCGGCAGCCTTGTTGAAAACATTTCCCGAACGCGTGATTGAAAAATCCGTCAAAGGTATGTTACCCAAAAACCGTTTGGGCAAACAAATATTCGGAAATTTGTATGTTTATGCCGGTTCGGAACATAAACACGAAGCTCAACAACCGAAAGAACTTAAATTAAATAAATAATCCGGAGTATGGAGACAGTTACTTCTATAGGAAGAAGAAAAGCAGCCATCGCACGCGTATTCGTTCGCGAAGGCAAAGGAAACATCACCGTAAACAAACGCGAATTTAAAGACTATTTTCCGATTCCGGAACTTCAGTTCAAGGTTTTGCAACCGTTGAAAATTGCCGGTGTTGAAGAACAATACGATTTCGTTGTGAACGTATCGGGCGGCGGTTTCAAAGGACAAGCCGAAGCATTACGCTTAGGAATTGCACGCGCCTTGGTAAAAATTAACGAAGAAAGCAAACCCGCTTTGAAAGCCGAAAGTATGCTAACCCGCGATGCACGCGAAGTTGAGCGTAAAAAACCGGGACAACCCAAAGCTCGTAAACGCTTCCAATTCAGCAAACGTTAGAATTTTTTATTTTTTCAAATCAAGTTTAGTATCTAAATTGTCGAGACCGATAACAAAACGCTGCTCGACGATTGCGTTACACAGAACGTAAACTTAGCAAAATTATGCAAACTCCTTCATTCGAACAATTATTAGAAGCAGGCGTTCATTTCGGACACCTCAAACGTAAATGGAACCCCAAAATGGCGCCCTACATTTTCATGGAGCGTAACGGAATCCACATTTTAGACTTGCACAAAACCGCAGCAAAACTCGAAGAAGCTGCTAATGCAATGAAACAAATTGCAAAATCGGGACGTAAAGTTCTCTTCGTAGCCACAAAAAAACAAGCCAAAGAAATAGTTGCCGAAAGCGTTACCGAAATCGGAATGCCGTTCATCACCGAACGTTGGTCAGGCGGAATGCTCACAAACTTCCGCACGATTAAAAAAGCAATTAAGAAAATGAACAACTTTGAACGTATGGAAAAAGACGGTACGTTCGAGAAAATATCAAAACGCGAACGCCTTCAAATTTCGCGCGAACGCTCCAAATTAGAAAAAAACTTGGGCAGCATTTCAGAAATGAAACGCTTACCCGCAGCTATTTTCGTAGTGGACGTAAGCAAAGAAAAAATTGCAGTTGCCGAAGCTAAAAAATTACAAATTCCCGTATTCGGTATGGTGGACACAAACTCCAGCCCGGATATTGATTTCGTAATTCCGGCAAACGACGATGCAGCAAAATCAATCCAAATCGTGATGAACACCTTAGTTGAAGCACTCAAAGAAGGTATTGCAGAACGAAAAATTGAAAAACCGGACGAAGTAGATGAAGATTTCGAACCCGAAGTAAAAACAAGAGCGCGAAATAAATAAAACGCCGACTCTTTATCACAAAATATCGAGAGTTTGAATCTAATTGTAAGGTTACATCATATCCGCAACAATTAAATCCGGATTCTCGATTTTTTAATTCTCAAAACAAAATATTGAATTTATAAACCTTTTCATTTTAAAATAAAATGGCTGAAATAAAAGCTGCAGACGTAGCAAAATTAAGACAAATGACCGGCGCAGGCATGATGGACTGCAAAGTTGCACTCACGGAAGCAAACGGCGATTTTGATGCCGCCGTGGACGTGCTTCGCAAAAAAGGACAAAAAGTAGCAGGTAAACGCGCCGACCGCGAAGCAACCGAAGGCGCAGTTATTGCAAAAGTATCTGCCGACGGAAAACAAGCCGCCATTATTTGTTTGGCTTGCGAAACCGACTTCGTTGCAAAAAATGCGGACTTCATTAAATTCGCTGAACACATTGCCGACCTCGCAATAACTCAAAAACCCGAAACGCTTGAAGACCTGAAAGCTCTGAAATACGACAACATCACCATCGGCGAAGAAGTAATGAACAAAAACGGCGTTATCGGCGAAAAAGTTGAACTGTCATATTATCAATTCATTAAAGGCGATTTCGCGGTGGCATACATTCACCCCGGAAACCGCTTGGCTTCCGTTGCGGCGTTCAACAAACCCGTTGATGCACAAACAGGTAAAGACGTTGTGATGCAAATTACCGCCATGAGCCCGGTGTCAATCGACCAAAGCGATGTTCCGCAATCCGTTATCGACAAAGAAATTGAAATCGGAACCGAACTTGCAATTCAAGAAGGTAAAGCTCCGGAAATGGCTGCTAAAATAGCACAAGGTAAATTGTCTAAATTCTTCAAAGAAAGCACGTTGATGAATCAACAATTTATTAAAGACAGCAAAGTTTCGGTTGCCGAATATTTGAAATCTGTTGATAAAGACGTAAAAGTATTAGCGTTCAAACGTTTTGCTTTAGGCGAATAATTACACCGATACTCAGAAACAAAAAAGCGGAAACCACTCGGATTTCCGCTTTTTTTGTTCGCATTGTAAAAACCCGCACGATTGACGAAATTTGTAAATCGACCTTATTTTCAGGCAGCTTGTAAAGCAGCGCGTGAGCGCAATTTGCCTAAACGAGTTTGTGAATTTTTCGGTAA
>DYSM01000585.1 GCA_020718265.1 Draconibacterium orientale
CTAAAAACATTCAACTCGAATTATTTCTATAAAAATAAGTATTTCAATGTGTTACGAGTTTTCTTACAAGCACTGCATAAACTATTAAAATTCAAACCTTTTTTCGCCAAACAGCTTTCTATATTTCGTAAAGAAATCCTATTTTTGTAAAAAAATAGAAAGTAGAAGCATGAAGAAAAATATAGCTGTGCTCGCGGGCGGCGATTCGTCGGAGTTTGTGGTTTCGCTCAAATCGGCGGCTGCGGTTGCCGAACATTTGGACAAAACGAAGTATAATGTGTTCGTCATACAAATAAAAGGCGGCGAATGGTCGCTGATGAACGATTTTAATTGCGGTATCGTCATCAATAAAAACGATTTCTCGTTTCAGGACAACGGACAGAAAACCCGTTTCGCTTGCGTGGTGCCCATGATTCACGGCTCGCCTGCGGAAGACGGCAAGTTGCAAGGCTATTTCGATATGTTGGGCATTCCGTATATCGGCAGCGGCGTGTTGGCTTCGTCGCTCACATTCAATAAGTTTTATTGCAATAATTTTGTGCGCGAATCGGGCATTATTCCTATTGCCGACTCGGTACTTATACGCAAAGGGCAGGCTTACGATACCAAAACAATTATCGAACGGCTTGGTTTACCGTGCTTTGTGAAACCGAGTGCCGGCGGGTCGAGCTTCGGCGTGAGTAAAGTAAAACGTGCAGAAGATTTTGACGTCGCCGTGCAAACTGCGTTAGAAGAATCCGATGAAGTTGTGGCAGAAGCATTTATCGAAGGTAAAGAAATTCAATGCGGCATGTTCAAAGTCGGCAACGAAACTGTGCGCTTGCCTCTGGTGGAAATCATCAGCAAAAATGAATTCTTTGATTATCAGGCAAAATACGAACCGGCATACTCGCAGGAAATCATACCGGCGCGCATTTCGGATGAACTCACACGCACGTGTCAGGATTTGACGGAAAAGCTCTACAATGCGTTCAATCTCAAAGGCATTGCGCGTATGGATTTTATACTGAAAGGCGATACGTTTTGGTTCTTGGAAGCAAACACTATTCCCGGCATGACCAACGAAAGCCTCGTGCCGCAAATGCTGCGCAAAGCCGGCTTGGGTTTCGGCGAAACAATTGGGCGACTGATAGATGAAAGGATTTCTTAAATAGTGTCCGTAGGAAAACGGGTAAATTCTTGATTTTATGTAAGTTATAGCTGTTTTTTTAGTCGAAT
>DYSM01000586.1 GCA_020718265.1 Draconibacterium orientale
TTGTTTAGCTAAAATAAAACAGGCTTTTTAGACAGGACTCATAAGTTATTTCAACACAGTTTGCCTCGCACAACACCTCATACGTTTTACCGTGCAAAAGTTTTTCGAGCTGACCGCCGAGCGTGGCGTATGTATATTCAGTAGAACACCTCGCTTTTTCGACAGAACTTGTTGTTCGGAATCTGAACTGTTTTGATTTTTCACACAAATTTTCTATAAACCTAAAAAAAGTCGCAAATACTTTCACGTTGCAAGGTAATTCCGGCACGATTTCTGATTTGAGTGTAATGAACAGTTAATCATGTCGTTATGTTAAAGCGAACGCTTGTATTCGAGAGTGCTTGGCATGTCTCGGTGCGAAATTCAAATTACGTTGTCAAAGACAAAATTTCCGGAGAAGAGCGCGTTGTTCCGGCAGAGGATGTCGGGTTTGTAATTTTCGACAATCCGCAAATTTCGTTTACACAGTCCGTAATCCAACTTTTGTCGGAACACAATACCGCCGCCGTGTTTTGCGATGCGAACCATTTGCCGGCAAGCATGTTACAGAATTTCGACGGAAATAATTTAACCGGACGCATCACCGAAAAACAGCTCGAAGCCGGCGAACCGCTCAAAAAACAATTGTGGCAACAAACCGTGAAAGCGAAAATTCGGAATCAAGCTGCCGTTTTAGATGCTGTCGGCAAAGACGGCGCGGCATTGCGCGAAATTGCCAAAGAGGTAAAATCGGGCGACTCGGACAACCGCGAGGGCAAAGCCGCAAAGTTGTATTGGCAAACCTTGTTCCACGATTTCACACGCGACCCCGACGGCGATTTCCCAAACAATTTTCTGAATTACACTTACACGATTCTGCGTGCCGCAACCGCAAAAGCTTTGACCGGCGCGGGTTTACTGCCCGTTGTGGGCATTGCTCATCACAACAAATACAATCCGTTTCGACTTGCCGACGACATCATGGAACCGTTTCGGGCATATTCGGATGCAATTGTGTATGAGGCTGTTATGAAATTTCCGAACGAACAACAAATCACAAAAGAAATCAAGTTTAAATTACTCGATATTCTAACCGTCGATACACAATACGAAAATGTAAAACGCCCGCTTTCCGTGGGACTTGCCATGACTGCCGCCTCACTTGCGCAATGTTTTACGGGCGAAAAACGCAAAATAAGCTATCCGAGTTTTTGATTTGTTAATGTGATGATGTG
>DYSM01000151.1 GCA_020718265.1 Draconibacterium orientale
TAATATAAAATATTTTTGGAAGGGAGTTTCATTTATGAGACTCCTTTTTTTTGTGGAAAATGTTTAAACGAGCATCTTTCTTTTACAATCATTCAAATTTTAAATGTATGAAAACGAAACTATTTCTCGCAGCACTAACTGTTTTTATATTTGTAAACAGTCATGTAAAGTCGCAAAATGCCGACGGCACAAGTATTCAGGTCGCATTGCTTCTTGATACCAGCAACAGTATGGACGGACTGATAGACCAAGCCAAAACAGAACTTTGGTCTGTTGTCAATGAACTTGCAAAGGCTCAATATCAGAACCTGGCAACTTCATTGGAAATTGCTCTGTATGAATACGGTAACGATAAGTTAGAGGTAAACGACGGGTATATGAGACGTGTTGTGGATTTTTCAACGGACTTAGATTTAATTTCGGAACAATTGTTTGCGTTAAAAACAGACGGCGGTTACGAATATTGCGGACAAGTGATAGATAAATCTGTTTCGGATTTGAAATGGAGTACGTCCGACAGAGATTTGAAAATTATTTTCATTGCAGGAAATGAGGAGTTTACACAAGGCACAGTGGATTACAAAATGTCCTGTAAAAATGCAAAAAGTAAAGGAATTATCGTAAATTCAATTTTTTGCGGCGATGCGGAGGAAGGTATTCGCTATTTTTGGAAAGACGGCGCACAACTTGCTGACGGCGCATACTTGAACATAAATCAATCTGTAACAGCGGCTTATATTGAATCCCCTTTTGATGAAGAGATTATGAAATTAGGCGTTGAGTTGAACAAAACCTACATTGCTTATGGCGGCGAAGGTGAAGAACGCAGTGTTCGCCAAGAAGCGCAAGACAGCAATGCAGCCGGAAGCAGTCGAGGAGTTGCTGTAAACCGCGCACTGTCCAAGAGTTCGCACGTGTATAAGAATTCGAAGTGGGATTTGGTGGATGCTGTCGATGATAAAACAGTCAGTATTGAAAAATTGTCAAAAGATGATTTGCCGGAAGAAATGAAAAACATGAGCAAAGAAGAAAAAGAGGCTTACATACAGAAAAAAAAGACAGAACGCATTGAAATTCAGACAAAAATAGCAGAACTAAACAAGAAACGTGAGCAATATGTTGCTGAAAAGCAAATTGAAAATTCTGAAAATTCTACGCTCGGAAATGCGATAAAACAACTTATTCGAACGCAGGCAGAAGCAAAAAATTACACATTCAAAGATTAGTTTTTTTACTCTCATACTTTCATTTTTCAAAGGCAATCCGATATTCGGGTTGCCTTTATTAATTTCATATATCTCTGAATAATAATTACTTGCGCTTTGTGTTTTATTTGGAAGACAATACGAAAATGTCTATCAATAATTCATTAAAATTAGTAGATAATAAAGCAGTGTTTTGAATATTTAAACAAAAACAAACTTTATGTAAAACAAAGTTGAAAAAAGTTTTGTTTTATAAAAAAATGTTTTAATTTTGTAGTGTAATTAAAACAGAGAATTTAGATGTGTGTTACACATAAAACAGTTAGATGGAAGGCTTATTCAAGCAGTTTGCTTTTAAAATCAGAAGCATAGATTACGAGTACAAACGTTTTTTGTTTGAAATCGTAGAATGGAGCCGTAAATTGGTGATAATAAAGGGAACACGCAAAACAGGAAAATCAACGTTAGTTTTACAATATGTCAAAGAGAATTGCAATTTAGACGGCAAAACACTTTATGTAAACGCAGACGACTTTTATTTTTCGACAAATTCTTTGCAGAATACAGCGATACAATTCGCGGAACATGGCGGAACACATTTGTTTATAGATGATATACACAAATATGCAAGCTGGGAAGCAGAAATTGTGCAGGTTCTTAACAAGTTTGAAAATCTTAAAATCGTTCTGATTGGTTCATCCGCAGTGAATTATACTTCAAATGAAGTTATTGCCCAAACGGCAATTGAATACGATCTTCTCGGACTTTCGTTTCGAGAATTTGTGTATTTCTCAACCGGAAAACTTTTGCCGAGCATGTCGATAACTGACTTGTTTTCAAATTATTCCGATTTGAGCATGAAGTATAGTAAAGTGTTCGATGTCTTACAGCTGTTTAACGCTTATTTGAATTACGGTTATTATCCGTTTTTTAAAGAAAACAGGTTGCAATTTGCAGAAAAGCTTAACGAAACGGTCAATTTGTTGATAGAAAATGATCTGACACAAGTAAATAGTGTAGATTTCGGAAATGTCGGTAAATTAAAAAAATTACTGAACATCATTATCTATAACGAGGCGGAACATCCTAACACAAAATTGATTAGCGAAATAATCGGATCGGGGAGAACTACTGTTTTAGACTATTTGGAATATTTGGCTCATGCCGGGTTACTTATTTTGCTGAAAGAACAAAATACAAAAGACGGTCAATATACTAAACCCGACCAAGTTTATCCGGCGAATCCAAATTTCTATAGTAATATGTTTTACCGAAAAAACAGTCGGGAATATTTATTAAAAACATTTTTCTTATCACAGTTAGCAAATCGTGTAAGAATTGAAGCCGGAACCAAAGGCGATTTTATTATAGACAATACATATCGTATAGTTATCAAAGCTGACAAAACGTCAGGCGGCTCATTATTTGAAGAGTCGGGTACTTATATAGGTGTCGATGATATCGAAATAGGGGTTCGAAATAAGATACCATTGTGGTTGTTTGGTTTTTTGTATTAGAGTTATTCTTCGTGATTCTTTTCTCAGATTTTAGGGGTATTTTTTTTATTGAGAATACAAAATTCCGACACCATTTTAGCTCTGCCGAAAGGCAGAGCTTTCTTTTTATATACAAGTGCTATTTTTCTGATATAAAGCTACACATTAAAATATTCTGCCGCCTGTTGTTTTTATCGTAATTTATTTACATTACCCTCAATTATGTGTTTATTCTAATATTAAACCACACGTTCTTTTAGGTTGCGATTATCCAAAAACGCACTTTTTGTCGTTTAATGTAATCTGCTTAATCCGAGAATATCCGCATTCTAATATTAAAATGCACAACAACCTGACTACAATTCTATTTTGTTCTTTTTATAATTTGGTTTAGTTTGATGTTTAATACTTGTGCAATACGTTTTAGCTTCCAAAAATATTCCGTTTTAATTACACTGTCCATTAATACAATACACATTTAAAATTCTTAACACTTTCATCTGTTTTCGAGTTTCATACAAATTTTCTGTTTATACAGAATATTTTTCTTTTTACGAATTTTTGTCAAAATCAAGCGTAAACGCGTGTTTTAGCGCGTTCGGTGTCCGATGTTACGACGCAATTTTTAGTCGATTTACAGCTTTGTTTTACAATTTGATGTCGAAACTATTTTTGCTAAATCTTTGTCACTCGTTCGGAACTCTTTTTTTGTTCGCCGACAAATTTGCGGATAAAAAAAGTTCTCATGTGTCGTATATTGGACATATTTCGGAATGTATTACAGAATAGTTTCGGAGCCAAATTCAATATATTGCATAACACGCTCTCGCAGTGTATTTTCTTTGATAGGTTTGGTCAAATAATCGTCGAACGTATTGCCATATTCTTTGCGTTCGTGCTCGAGTGTATATGCGGATGTTGCAATTACGGGCAAGTTTGGTCGGATTTCTTTTATGAGTCTTGCTGCTTCGAATCCGTTCATTTCGGGCATTTTGATGTCCATTAGAACAAGGTCGATGTTCGGATTTTTACGAACACTTTCAACTGCTTTTAGTCCGGTATTGACGTGAATTAAGTTTAGTTGATATTTTGACAGAATTTCTTGAATGTAGTGAAAATTGATGCTTTCGTCTTCCGCAATTAAAATTGTGGCGTGTTCATGCATCTGACTGTGTTTTTTGACTGTCGTATCTGCAAAAAACGTTTTGTGATAGGGCAGGGTAAAGTAAAATACTGTGCCTTGTCCGATTTTGGATTCAATGCGCATGTCTCCGCTGAGTAATTCTACAAAACCTTTCGAAATTGACAAGCCTAAACCTGTGCCGCCGTAATTGGCTTGGATGCTGTTGTCTGCTTGGCGAAAACGTTCAAATATTTTTTCGTGATGTTTTTTATCAATGCCGATACCTGTATCCTTGACGTAAAATTCTATCATTTCGGCGTTTGTGTTGTTTGATACGCGATTGTAACCGATTTCGACGAAGCCTTTTTCTGTAAATTTAAAGGCATTTGTAAGTAAATTTGTCAGAATTTGCGTAAGTTTTGTTTTATCTGTCTGAAGTTGCGATTCGGAGTCGGAAAGCTGCATTTTTGAACGAAATGCGATATTCTTACGTTTTGCTGTTTGGTTGAAAATGGTTATAAGCTCTGATATTAAATCGTTTATACACACGATTTCTATGTTGATTTTTTCTTGTTTTGTTTCAATAGCCGAAATTGTTAAAATATCTGTAACGATACCCAAAAGTTGCGTGCTGCTGTTTTGGATGATGCTGACAAAATTATCGCGTTTTTCTTCGGACAAATTTTTATTACACAGGAAACCGGCAAAACCGCATATAGCGTTGAGTGGAGTACGAATTTCGTGCGACATGTTTTGAAGGAATGCCGTTTTGAGTCGGTTGCCGTCTTCGGCTTTTTCTTTGGCGGCAATGAGTTGGAGTTCTGTCTCTTTGAGTTTTGTAATGTCGGTATGCGTACCGAGCATACGGATTGGTTTTCCTGCTTTGTCGTAACTTACGATTTTTCCGAGCGATAATATCCATTTCCATTGATTATCAGCAGTTTTCGATTTGAACTCGACTCTATACTCGTTTGTTTTACCCGAAACATAGTCGGCAAACGCTTGGTGTACGCGGTCTTTATCATCGGGGTGAAGTCGTTTGTTCCAAAATTCAGTAGTTTCGATGAATGTTGTCGGATTAAAACCGAGCATTGTTGCATACGTGTCGTTGGTTTTTGTTGTATCGCTCGGAATATCAATATCATACAAAGCTTGTTTGGCTGCTTTCATAGACAAACGGAGGCGTTCTTCGTTTTCTTCGGCACGTTCTTTTGCTTCGATTATTTCTTTTTCCTGATGTTTTCGTGCAGTAATATCGCTTCCAAAAAATGCCGCCCCGATAATTTTGTTTCCTGCTTTAATTGGATTTAGTGAAACGCGTATGTGTTGAAATTGATTCGGACTTATTTCTATACTGTCTTCTGTTTCAAAGCGTTCGCCGGCAAAAACACGGTCGTAACGTGCGCGCGACAATGGGCGCAGAATTTCCGGCAAACTGTCAATAACGTGTGAACCTATTTTTAATTCGACGCCGAAACTAAGCTGAAATTCTTTTTTGAAAACGTTGTTCAAATACGTGAGCCGGTAGTCGAGACCCACTGCCCAGATGCTGTCGGTGGTGTTTTCGATAATCGCCTGCAGGTTTGCTTTGCTTTGTTCGGCTTGGTTTTTGGATTCGATAAGTGCCTGTTCAATAGCTTTTTTCTCGGTAATATCTTCCGAAATTCCCAGCAGAAATTTACTTTCACCATTGGAATCCTGTATTGCAATTTTTCGTGTGTATAATATTTTTAGCCCTTGTTTTGTGTTAATTTTTTCTTCTTGAATGACAATAGTTCCTTTGTTTTTCAACACTTCTCTGTCATTGGCTGTAAAAAAATCTGCTTGTTCTTTTGGGAAGAAATCAAAATCTGTTTTACCGATTAGTTCGCTGCGAGAATAGCCTAATAGTTCTTCGCCGGCTTTGTTGAAGCGTGCAAAACTAAGGTCTTTGGCGTGTTTGAGAAACACCATTAACGGCAAATTTTCATAAATACCTGAAAAAAATTGCTCGCGTTCTTCGACAATTTTTTTTGCGGAAAGAAATTCTTGTTCGGCTTCTTTTTGCATTGTAATGTCCCGAAATTCAACAGACCGAACCATTTTTCCGTTAAACGGCACATTTCTGCCTTCGATGAGAAGCGGGTATCTCGTCGTATTTTTTCTTAAACCGACGCTTTCATAAGGTTTTTCGTTGCCCGACAAAATTTGTGTCATCACAAACTCTCTTTGATCTTCGGCGATAAGCAGCAAGCCGTTCATGCCAATCAATTCCTGCATGGAATAGCCTGTCATGTCGCTCAATCCTTGGTTACAGTCTAATATTATGCCATTGTCATGAATGCCAATTCCGCCGGAGGACGCGTTGTGTAGCACTTTATACCGTGCACTTATTTCATGGGCTTGGCGTATCGCGTTTTGTAATTCGATATTTTTTTGTTCGAGTTCGCTGTTTTTTCGTTCGAGTTCGAGTTTTGCAAATTTACGTTGCTTAATATCTGTCAGCGTAAGCATTAATTGCGTGTCGTTAATGTCGGGCAGACTTAAAAAATGGGCTTGTACCCAAATTTCTTTTCCGAAAGAACTTTCCGTATGTATTTCTTTGCGAACGATTTCGTTGGTTTCAATACACGTTTGTGCCGCATCACGTAAGCCGGATTCTGTCCAAGTGTTAAGTGTTTTGTAGTTTTGCTTACAGAGGTTTTCAATCGTTCCGCCCAGCAGTTCGGCAGCAGCTTGGTTGGCAAATACGCAGTCTGCATCGGAATTGTATATTAGTATGGGCAGCGGCGAGTTTTCCGTCAGCGTTTTGTAGCGGTTTTCCTGTTCTTGTTTTTTTTGTTTTTCTTGTTGCAGTAAAATTTCTGTTTGTCGAGCTTCCGTAATTTGCTTTGCATTGCCGAGTAAAAGTCTCGGTTGTCCGTTTTCGTCGGTTTCGTGTATGGTGGTGTGGCAATTGAACCATAGAAATTCGCCCGATTTTGAGCGCACTCTAAAGTCATTTGTTACATACTTTTTGTCGGAGAATCGGATAAGCTCTTCAGTATCAGCAAACAGTTTCGGAATGTCGTCCGGATGGAAAAAATTGTTCGCAAATCCCTCTTTCATAGCACTTAACTCCTCAAACGTATAACCGAGTTGTTTTTCAACTTGAGAGTTTGCATAAACGATAGAATAGGTTCGGATATCGAAAATATAGATGATACTGTGAATCGTATCAAGTATAGATTTGAGAAAATTTTCGTCTTTATTCATAAAATGAAACTCAAGTTTTGCACTAATTAGTGTTTGTAAGAAAACGTGTAAATATTTGAATTTATGTAAGTTGTAGTCATTTTTTCA
>DYSM01000152.1 GCA_020718265.1 Draconibacterium orientale
ATGTCGCACAGTCCGGTAACTTCTTCGCCGTGTAAGCGTTTGTTTATCAGGAAATTGACAAAATCTTTGTAGGGTTGAAGTTTGATATTTTCCAAAGCAGCATTGGAATACGCACCCAAGAGCAACGTAATTGCCTGACGCTCGCCGATACCGCGCGAACGCAGATAGAATAAGGATTCCTTGTCAATTTGTCCGGTTGTGGAGCCGTGTGCGCAGTCAACATCGTCGGCATAAATTTCGAGTTGCGGTTTGCTGTGCGCCTTGGCGTAAGGCGTGAGCAAAATGTTTTTGTTGGATTGCTTGGCATCGGTTTTTTGAGCATTTTTTGCCACATAAACTTTTCCAAGAAAAACTGCTTCTGCCTTATTATCAATAACTCCGCGATACACTTGACTGCTCTTGCAATGCGGTTTTGCGTGATTTACAAACACATAATTGTCGAAATGTTGTTCTTTTTCGGGCATGTAAAGTCCTGTAAGTTCGGTTTCGCAATGTTCGCCTTGCAGGTTGATATTCAGATTGTTTCTAACAATTGCGCCGCACAGGGTTGAGGTATTTGACGAAAATTTACTTTTCGTTTCCTGCGTAACACGTGTATCGTGAACATGAAAGGCATCGTTGCCTTCGCCTTGAAACATGTAATATTCAACATCGGAATTTTCTTTGCAGAATATTTCGGTTATGACATTACTAAGTGTGTAATCTTTTGATAATGAATGATAACTGCTAATGATTTTCAATTCGGAACTTGTATCTGCAATAATCAAATTATGAGTTTGTGTAATAATTTTTTGATTATTTCCAAAGTTAAAATTCATAATATGAATCGGTTGCAATACTTTTTTATTTTCAGGAATATAAATAAAAAAACCGGATTCAGCAAAAGCTGTATTCAAATTTGTAAAAAGGTTATTTTCGGTTGTTTCGCCTTTGTTTAGATATTTTTGAATTAAATCCGGATATTTTGCCTTTGCTTCTTGAATTGGTATTACAATCAAATTTTCCGATTCTTGGGTTTGCGATTTTTCATTGATAAACATTCCGTTCATAAACACAAGTTTTAGCGAGTTTAAGCCGTGAATTGTCAGATTATCAATATATTGCCGGTCAATGGAATATGTTTCGGGAAGCGAATATCCGTGTTTCAAAATCGGGCGGATATCGGTATGTTTCCACAACTCGTTTTTTTTCGTCGGAAAAGTTCCGTCCACCATTTCCGACAGCGCAATTCGTCGAGTGTCTTCGTCTGAAATCGGATTTGTCAATTTCGAGAGAAGTCGTATAAAATCAAATTTATTTGTATCTTGTGTCATTGTATTCTGCTGTTTTTAAAATACTTACATTGCGTCGGCTTCCGCTTTTATCCAATCGTAACCGCGTTCTTCGAGTTCGAGTGCAAGCTCCTTTGTTCCGCTTTTTACAATGCGACCGTTGTATAAAATGTGTATAACATCAGGCACAATATAGTCCAATAATCGTTGATAGTGCGTGATGACAATACTTGCATTGTCTTTGGTTTTCAGCTTGTTTACGCCATTTGCCACAATTCTGAGAGCATCAATGTCAAGCCCGGAATCGGTTTCATCTAAAATAGAGAGCATCGGTTCGAGCATTGCCATTTGAAACACTTCGTTTTTTTTCTTTTCGCCGCCCGAAAAACCTTCATTTACGGCACGTCCTTCGAGTTTTGCTTCCAATTCCACCAAAGCCTTTTTTTCTTTCATAAATTTTAAAAATTCAGATGCAGACATCGGTGCAAGTCCGTGATGTTTGCGCTTGGCTTCCACTGCGGCACGCATGAAGTTTGTAATGCTCACACCCGGAATTTCCACCGGATATTGAAACGCCAAAAATACACCTTCACGTGCACGTTCTTCGGGGCTAAGTTCCAATAAATCTTTACCTTGAAACACTACTTTCCCGCCTGTTACACGGAAAATATCGCGCCCCGCAAGCACGGACGCAAGTGTACTTTTGCCGGAACCGTTCGGTCCCATAATGGCGTGGACTTCGCCGGGTTTTACGTCAAGATTGATGCCTTTTAAGATTTCTTTGCCGTCAATTTCGGCTTTTAAATTTTGTATGGATAACATGATTTTTATTTTTCGAGATTGATTTTTTCTTCTTTGATTTTCTTCTTTCGTTCCGGTTTTGTTGCTTTCAGAAAGTTGTATGAGTATGATAATGTTGCACTTACGCATTGA
Organism: Draconibacterium orientale; assembly: GCA_020718265.1. Lineage (GTDB taxonomy): Bacteria > Bacteroidota > Bacteroidia > Bacteroidales > JAADGE01 > DYOJ01. The sequence continues at coordinate 2,205 of DYSM01000152.1, forward strand.
TTTTGAGTTAGCATTGCTTCGTTTATACTTTGAACATCATATAAACTTGTTAAGCCTCGTGAATATCTGATTTCCAGAGCAATATCGCCTTTTGGAAATGCGTAAGCATAGCCCAAACCAATATTTATCCCAAATTCAAATTTAGATTTTACAGAGTTCGGTAGAAGTGTGTCCGGCAGAGTGGTTTCTGTAAAAACCAGTTTTTGGTTGAGTAAATAACTCAGATGAGGTCCGACAGTTGCACGGATTTTACTGTTTTTTTTACCAAAAGAAATTTGTGCAAGTATCGGAATTTCAATGTATTTCAAACTCAGATTGTAATATGTTTCTTCGATGTCCGTAGCTGATGTGTCTGCCAAATACATGCGGTCGAAAAAGTTTTGCCCGCCTTTTTGAACCAAATTTACTTCTGCCAAAAGTGCCGGACGACGTTCGTTTTGATACATAAATTTCAAGCCGTAAACTGGAGCTTGGTCATACACAAAATCGGTTCGCAAATCGGTTTTCAGCATAAAAAAATTCATTCCGCCTTTTGCTCCGACTAAAAAACGCGGTTCAAAATCAGCTTTTTGAGCAGATATTTTGTGTAAAGAAAATATCAATACAATAAAAAAAACAATTCCGATATTTACCTTTAATTTATACATTAAGCACTACTAAAATAATAAATTTTCTTAAAATCCTCTATTATACTGACTATCTATATTAAAAAAATCATCTCAATACTCAATACTCATTACTCATCCGACACTTCCTTCTAATGTTAATGATAAAAGTTTTTGCGCTTCGGTGGCAAATTCCATCGGGAGTTTGTTTAATACTTCTTTTGCAAATCCGTTTACGATAAGGCTTACGGCACTTTCTGTGTCGAGCCCGCGCTGGTTGCAATAGAAAATTTGGTCTTCGGCAATTTTGGACGTTGTTGCCTCGTGCTCAACGGTTGCGGTCGGGTTTGCAACGTCAATGTAGGGGAAAGTGTGCGCGCCGCATTTGTCGCCAATGAGCAGCGAATCGCATTGCGAAAAGTTTCGTGCATTTTCGGCACTTTTGCGAATATCCACCAATCCGCGATAGCTGTTGGAACTTTGCCCGATTGAAATTCCTTTGGAAACAATGGTGCTTTTGGTGTTTTTTCCGATATGCACCATTTTTGTTCCGGTGTCAGCTTGTTGAAAGTGGTTTGTAACAGCAACGGAATAAAATTCGCTCACGGAGTTGTCGCCTTGCAACACGGTGCTCGGGTATTTCCATGTAACGGCAGAACCGGTTTCTACCTGAGTCCACGAAATTTTGGAGTTGTCGCCTTTGCACAAACCGCGTTTTGTAACGAAGTTATACACGCCGCCCTTGCCGTTTTTGTCGCCCGGATACCAATTTTGAACTGTCGAATATTTGATTTCGGCATCTTTCATGGTTACAAGTTCTACAACTGCGGCATGAAGTTGATTTTCATCGCGTTGCGGAGCCGTGCAACCTTCCAAATAACTTACATACGCGCCTTCTTCGGCAATAACAAGTGTGCGCTCAAATTGTCCTGTATTTGCCTGATTGATACGAAAATACGTGGAAAGTTCCATCGGACAACGCACGCCTTTGGGTATATATGCGAACGAGCCGTCGGTAAACACTGCGGTGTTCAGCGCGGCGTAATAATTGTCGGAATACGGCACAACGCTGCCGAGATATTTTTTGATTAAATCCGGATGTTCGCGTATCGCTTCGCTGATTGAGCAAAAAATGATGCCTTTTTCTTTCAAAGTTTCCTGAAACGTTGTGTGCACGGACACGCTGTCCATAACCACATCAATAGCCACGCCCGAAAGTATTTTTTGCTCATCGAGCGGGATTCCGAGTTTTTTGAAGGTTTCCAAAATTTCGGGGTCAACCTCATCTAAGCTGTTGTATTTCGGGGTGTTACGGGGTGCTGCGTAGTAGCTTATTTTTTGAAATTCCGGTTTCGGATAGTGAAGTTGTGCCCATTCCGGTTCTTGCATCGTTTTCCAATGTCGGAAGGCTTTGAGGCGAAATTCGGTCATAAATTCCGGCTCTTCCTTTTTTGCGGAAAGTGCGCGGATGACATCTTCGTTCAACCCGGGCGGAAAAACTTCGGCATCGTAGTAGGTTGTAAATCCGGCTTCGTATTCTTTATGTTCTAATTCTTCTAATATGATATTGTCTTGATTCATTTTTATCGTAATTTAGATTGTTTCTAAATTACGATGCGAAAGTATGAATTTCGATACAGAAAAAAAAACTTTCCGTAAAAAAAATGAATTTAATTATGGATTTTGTGCTAACTTGCATCTGTTAATAAATTTTAAATCTTTTTTGAAATGAAATCACAACACAGTTTGATATTTGCATTTGTATTGATAATGTGGGTGTTTACAGGATGTACGGGCGGCGCATTAAAGTCGAGCGTGGACGGTTCGGCATCCGACAAAAATTCAATGTCCGATGAAGCTGCTGCGCCGACATCTTACGAAGAAGCAGGCGAATCGGCAAAGAGTGATGTTGCCGTTGAAGGCGATGTGGACGATGGCTCCGGCGAAGGGCAAGAGGCTAAAAAAGAAGGCACAGGCTTGCTAACGGCAGGCGAGTGGAACGACCTTGATAATTGGGCGTTTTGGACAGATTTGATGAAATCCGACGAATGGAAAGGCATGCAATCGCATTGGGAATTTTATACAACCGAAAAAATCAGTGTTGTAATAAAATCGGCATCCGGTCAAAAAATTGAAGAAGCGCAAGTTGTGCTGACAGCTTCCGACGGAACCAAACTTTGGTCGGCGCGCACGGACGTGTTTGGCTCGGCAGTTTTGTTTCCGGCAGCATTCAAACCGAACCAATACTCAGGTTACAAACTCACGGTAACAGACAAAACCGGCAAATCGCAAACTTACGATAAACTATCTTCATCAAAACTTAATGAATTGACTTTCAACGGCGTTTCGAGCGATGAACCTATTCTCGACCTCATGTTCATGACAGATGCAACCGGCTCCATGGGCGATGAAATTACCTATTTGCAAGCCGAACTTACCGATATTATTGCAAAAATAAACAAACAAGCTCCGGAACTGACCATTCGTGTCGGAAATTTGTTCTACCGCGACCGTGGCGATGAGTATGTTACACGCGATTTCGATTTCTCGACAGATATGACCAAAGTTCAGGCTGATATCAACGCACAAAAAGCCGGCGGCGGCGGCGATTACGAAGAAGCTGTGGAAATTGCAATTTACGATGCCGTCAAAAAACAATCGTGGAGCAAAAATGCCAAAGCGCGCATTATGTTTGTAATTTTGGATGCACCGCCACACCACACGCCCGGAAACATCACAAAAATGCAAAAAGCAATCGAAGCAGCTGCAGAACAAGGCATTAAAGTAATTCCGATTTCTGCCAGCGGCATTGAAAAAAATACTGAATTTTTATTACGATTCTTCTCTGTTACAACAAATTCCACCTACACATTCCTGACAGACGACAGCGGAATAGGCGAAAGCCACTTGAAACCGACCACCGGAAAATACGAAGTTGAATTTTTGAACGATTTGATGATTCGTTTGATTCTCAAATACACCGGACACAAAGCAATCTAAGCATTTTTTCTCATAACCATACCTTAATTAATTGAAAAAGAGGCGTTCCGTAATTCGGATGCCTCTTTCTTTTCTTTCTGAAAAAATCAAAATTACGCCTTTAGAAGCAGCGCGCCGCTGGAATAGCCGCCGCCGAAAACCGTGAGTGCAAGAATATCGCCTTTTTTGATTCTATCTAAATTTTGAGACAATGCAATTGCTGAACTTGGGCAGCCGGTGTTTCCGAGTTCGCTGATGTTTACGAACACTTTTTCTTTCGGAACGCCCAGATTTTCAGCCACATTGTCCATAATTCGAGTGTTTGCTTGGTGCGGAATCAGAAAGCTGATGTCGTTCAACGTGTATCCGTTTCGTTCCAGAAGTTCTTCCACACGCAAGCGCATGTGTTTGACGGCGTGTATGAAAACATCTTTGCCAAACGGCATTTTTATTCCGTCGTCCCACGGGTGAAGCATCACACCCTCAGTACCTTGCCCTTCTTCCGCATGTCCGTAAGTGATTATGTCTGCAATTTCCATATCTTTTTCGGTTTGGCGTTCTTTGCTGACAAAAACTGCGGCTGCACCATCGCCCCAAAGATGTCCGGCAACAGAATCTGTCGGATTGTGATATGCCGTATTGTGTTCTGATACAACGATTTAGGCTTTTGATGCAAAATAACCTTCCGCAATTTCCAACGCATTTACAAACGACGAACATGCCGAACTTATGGTAAAAACCTTTGCACCGGAAATTTTGAAATGTCGTTGAACCGAGTGCGCCAACGTGCCGACCGTATCAAACGGTGTGTACGTGCCGCCGACAATCAAATCCACCTCCGAAATTGGGTAAGGCAAGTGCTCGGCTGCAGATTCACACGCTTTTATGCCCATGGTATTCGTGTTTTCGCCTTCGCCTGCCCAACTGCGCGTCTTTATGCCGGTGCGCTGCAAAATCCAGTCTTCTGTCAATCCGTTTATGTTTTCAAAATACGAATTCGAAATTCGGAGTTCAGGAATGTAGTGGTTTAAAGAATTGATGAACATAGTTTTATATGAGTTAAAAATTTCCGGACAACTATTTTTCGGTTGTGTCGGAATTATCTGTTTTTTTTGAGGATAATACCGTTTCTATTTCCTTTTTTTATTTGCGCCGCAAACTTACGACATTTTACACAGATAAACAAACGAGCTATTTTTTTAAATTTTTTAAATTTTTTGCATATAATAAAAACGGATTTCAGAAGTCAAGCAACAGGAATTCGAATCGTAACGAAAATGCGATAATGTAAAAAGTAGATAATCAATTATTTGCAAAAGCAAACACACCCTAACAAATGGTTTGCAAGCCC
>DYSM01000587.1 GCA_020718265.1 Draconibacterium orientale
TCGGATTTCAGCAATTCCTCAGTTGCATTGTCGTTGAGTTCAATTTTTGCGTTTAATTTTTTTTGGTCGAATTTCGTTAAAATGGTTTTCACTTCGTTTTCCGTTCCGGGCAGAGGTGTTATGTAAGTTCCTGTGGAATACAACATTCCGCGAGTTGCGGTTGTGTCGTTGCTCAGATTTTTCATTCTGCGCAACAATTCGCGCGATGCAATTGTAACACCCGATGTATTTTCATCCGAAAAAACGGGTGCAAAGGCAAGCCAATCGTTTAGCGGCGTGAGTTCGGGTTTTTGGTTTTTATCTTTCGGAAATGTTTTGTTAAATAAGGTTGCCGAATAGGAATAACTGACAGAGTATGCACGGAGCAAATAAGGTAAATCGGCAAATTTTTCGGTTTCAGCAGCTTTTTGTGTTAATAAAGCCTCGAAAGGTATGGTTGCCAAGGCATTATCGGGAATCAGAATCAGATTTCGGATTCGTTTATTCAGATTTTTCGGAAAAACGAGTTCGTAAACTGAATTTGCCAGTCGTTTGTAGTCGGAATACGCTTTTTTTGTATTTTCCGTCAAACTTTTCCGCAACAAAAGTATGCTGTCGTTGAAATTTATCGGTAGTTTGGATTCTTGATATTCGATTTTGTTTCGGCGTATGGTAAAAATTGAAATAGAGCTATCGCTCATGGTATAAGAAATCAGTGCGGTTCGGCGGTCGAGTTGTTTTTGAATTTCGTTCAGCGAAACCGGTTTCGAGTTGTATTTCAGCTCATGGTATTTCGGGTATCGGGTTTCAAAAACTATAATCAAACTGTCATACGAGCGATTTTTATCGAACAGCATATTTTGAAATTTCGAAATTTGAATGCTGTCCAAATTCTCCTGTTCGGCTAATTGCTTGGTATAATACGAAATATCGGTTTTTAAATTGCGCTCTTTTTTCAATAAATCTGCGGGAATACCGGTAAATTTCAATGCTTCTTGCCCCGCAAGTGCTTCGAGAAGGACGGACGATTTATTTTTTTCGGAAAAATAAAAAGCCATTTCGTCATAATATTTTTTGTCTTTCGAGTTTTTGCTGATTTTTTTTAAGTTTTCGCACAGCGGTATTGCTTCTTCATATATTTCGCAGGCTTGTTCCGCGAGCGCGATTTTATCGCTCAAACCTGTAATCTCTATTCTTGTTAAATCAATTAATGTATCGCAGGCTTGATAGTGG
>DYSM01000588.1 GCA_020718265.1 Draconibacterium orientale
GACTACAACCTACATAAGTTCAAATATTTACACGTTTTCTTACAAATACTAATTAATTCTTGTGGATTACCGAATTTTTTACATCATAGTCGTGTAATCTCAAAAAAAATTAAGTTATGAAAAAGTTTAAGTTTTTCAATATTTTGGTTGTTGCACTTGAAACGCTCTTAATTTCGTCGTGCGGCGGAAATGCAAAAATCAGCCAGTCGGAAGAGCCGATGGAATATGCAAAAGAAGCTTCAAAATCGGATATTGCAAACGGAATTGTTATGGATGAGGAGGCGATGCCCGATGCAAACAACGACGATAAACCCGGAAATACCGAAGAATACGACGAAATTGTCGAAAATGCCTTCAAAGACGTAAAAGCCGAGCCGGTTTCTACGTTTTCCATTGATGTGGACAACGCTTCTTACTCCAACGTGCGCCGCTACATTGAAGGCGGTTCGTTGCCCTCGCCCGATGCCGTGCGCATTGAGGAAATGATAAATTATTTCGATTACGATTACCCGAACCCGACGGGCGAACATCCGTTTGCGTTTATCACGGAAATTGCGGATTGTCCTTGGGATAAGGAACACAAGCTGGTTCACATCGGAATTCAAGGCAAAAAGTTGGATTATCAAGATTTAAAACCTTCAAATTTCGTGTTTCTGCTCGATGTTTCCGGTTCGATGGAAGATGAAAATAAATTGCCGCTTTTGCGCAAATCCTTCAAATTGTTGTTAGACCAATTGTCGCAACAGGATAAAGTGTCCATCGTTGTGTATGCAGGCGCAGCAGGCGTGGTTTTACCTCCGACAAATGCAAGTAACAAAGACAAAATTATTGATGCGCTTGATAAATTACAAGCCGGCGGCTCAACAGCCGGCGGCGAAGGCATCGAATTGGCTTACAAACTTGCTTCCGAAAACCTCATAAAAGGCGGAAACAACCGCGTGATTCTGGCAACGGACGGCGATTTTAACGTCGGCACAAGTTCTACCGGCGATTTGGTTACGATGATTGAAGAAAAACGCAAAACAGGTATCTATCTGACAATCTTAGGATTCGGAATGGGAAATTACAAAGACGGCACGATGGAACAAATCAGCAATGCCGGTAACGGAAATTATTTCTACATTGATAATATGAAAGAAGCCGAAAAAGTTTTTGTCAAAGAAATGCGTGCCAACATGTTTACGATTGCCAAAGATGTGAAAATTC
>DYSM01000589.1 GCA_020718265.1 Draconibacterium orientale
TCAAGCATATAGATTGTTTAGCTAAAATAAAACAGGCTTTTTAGACCGGACTCATAAATCATTAGCAATAAGAAGTTTGTAATTTCACAAAATTTTCAAATTCGGACTATTGTCATGTCAAGTCTCTTCTGACGTTTCCATGTCCTATCGGACGATGGAAAGTCTCTACTGACCTGCATTCGTCCGTAGGACAATGTAGCGTCAGTAGAAGATTGACATGACACTATACTAATTTCGCGCCCAAGCGTTCAACTTCTGCGAGCCACGCGTTGCGTTTTACGGGGGCGATGCCGCAGAAATTTAAAACGGATTTCTTTACGCCGACATGTCCGGGTTGTTTTGCAAAAAGTTTATAATACCACGCAGGCGTGTCCATGGTAACAATCAATCGGGCAGTTTTTCCTGTCAAAAGTTTTTCGGGAAAAGGCTTTCCTTTCTGATATTTGAATGCAAAACCGGCGAGAAAAACGCGGTCGAAAAACGCTTTGAGCAATGCGGGATATGTGCCCCACCAATTCGGATACACAAATACGATGTGATTTGCCTTGGTAATTAAATCTTGAGCCACAACTAAATCCGGCTCAAGTTCGGTGCGCGTACGAAAGCTTTCTGCGAGCGTGGCATCGAAATGCAATTCTCGCAAATTCAACACAGTAACTTCGGCTACTGTCGTTTTCGCTCCGGGTTCGTAGCGTTTAGCAAGCGCGGCACAATAGCTGTCGGGCGACGGATGCGCGTTTACAATCAGAATATTTTTCATTTCGAGAGTTTTTGAAATTTCTTCCAAAGTTTATCAAATTCTTTTTTGTAAGCGACTGTTATGTCGGATTCATCCGTAATCAAAATATTTTCGTTATTAACTTCCTCCGCGCTGCGTGTCCAATTGTAACTGCCTGTAACGGTTACGGTATTGTCGATAATTGCAAACTTGTGGTGCATGTGCGCATCTGCGGCATCCGCTTTTACGTCGAAACCTTGCTCAATGAGAAACGGAATATCCGAACCTTGGTCGAACCGCTTGTTATTGTCCGTGATGATGCGAATTTTTACGCCTTCATCTTTGAGCTGAAGCAGTACGTCCGAAATACGATTATCGCTAAACGTGTACATGCAAATGTCGAGCGTTTCTTCGCAAGACGATAAATTTTTGAGCAACGCATTAAGCGCGTCGGGACCGGGACTGAAATAAACTTTGTTCAT
>DYSM01000153.1 GCA_020718265.1 Draconibacterium orientale
CAGTAATTTAACTTTACAAACTTTCAACTTTATGACTTTTTATACTGAACTCATCCTTTGCTCCAAAGACGCAAACCTTGCGTCTCTACACTTTCACCTCAAAATATTACGAACTTTAGATACTTTATGAACTTTACAAACTTTATGAACTTTACAAACTTTATGACTTTTTATACTGAACTCATCCTTTGCTCCAAAGACGCAAACCTTGCGTCTCTACACTTTCACCTCAAAATATTACGAACTTTAGATACTTTATGAACTTTACAAACTTTATGAACTTTATGAACTTTATGAACTTTACAAACTCTTAATACTCTTCTGTTTCTTCCCATCCGGTGTGCGAATTGTAATCATCTTCGGCACCACCGCCGCTGCAATCCATGTCATCGGATTCAAGTTCGTCTGGAGTTTCAAACGATTCAACAGAAACGCCGAGCTTCGGATTTTTAAACACTTGGCGCATGTAGTAGCCCCAAATCGGCAGAGCCATCGCCGAACCTTGCCCGTCGCCGCCGGACATGAAGCGGATGCTGCGTTCTTCGCCGCCGACCCACACGCCTGTAACCAGATTCGGAACCATGCCGATAAACCAACCGTCGGAGTTGTCGTTCGTCGTTCCTGTTTTTCCGGCAATTTCATTTTTGAAGCCGAAATAATTTCTCAATTTCGTACTTGTTCCTCTGTCCACCACGCCGCGCATGAGTTGCAGCATTTTGAAAGCCGTTATTTCGCTCAAAGCCTCGTTGTGTGTGGCTTCAAATTTTGCGACAACGTTGCCGTGCCTGTCTTCAATTCGGGAAACGACGATAGGTTCCACGTGTACGCCTTTGTTTGCATACGTGTCATACGCCGCAACCATCTCGGACAGATGCACTTCCGCTGCGCCCACACAAAGAGACGGCACTGCATCCAAATAACTTTTTACGCCGGATTTAGAAGCCATGTCCACAACGGCATGTGTGCCATAGCGTTTCATAATCCAAGCTGAAATTTGATTTAACGAAGATGCAAGTCCATTTTTAAGCGTTATCATGCCGCCTTCGCTTTTGCTTTTGGAGTAGCGCGGCGTGAAATCTTTCGGCAAGCCTTCCCAACCTTTTTCAAACGTAACCGGAATATTCGGAACTTTATGGCAAGGCGATAAACCGTCTTCCATCGCAACGGAGTATATAAAGGGTTTGAATGTAGAACCGACTTGGCGGCGCGCCAAAGACACGTTGTCGTATTTAAAATGTCTAAAATCAATATCGCCGACATACGCGCGAACGGAACCTGTTTGCGGTTCTAAGGACATCAGCCCGGCGTGTAAGAAAAATTTGTAATATCGAATCGAATCCCACGGCGACATGAGTGTATCGACTTCTGAAGGAATTCCGATATATTCCGTATTTGTGCCGATTTTTTCGGCTTTGCGTTTCCATTTAAATACGGTCATCTCAACGGGTGTGCGAAAAATAGTTGCGATTTCGGCTGAATCCAATCCCTCCTTCTTCAAAGTGCGGTAACGTTGCGTGCGTTTCATGGCGGACACAAGAATGTTCTTAATTTCGCTATCTTTCAAAATTCCTGCAAAAGGCGCTTTATCGCGGCCTTTATGGCGTTGATAAAACAGCGGTTGCAGCGTTCCGCCCATGTGTCTGCGCACGGCAGCTTCGGCGTACGTTTGCATCTCGAAGTTGATAGTTGTATAAATTTTCAAACCATCTTCATAAATATTATAAAGTGTGCCGTCCGGCTTCGGATTTTTTTGAATCCAGCCATAAAGCGGATTTCGCGCCCACTCAATGGAATCCGACAAATACGTGCGAAATTCTATGGTTGTGATATCTGCTTTTTTCGGGCGCACGGGTTCTTTGGCATTTAACAAATGTCGCAAATATTCTCTGAAATGTTGCGCAATGCCCAACGTATGCGATTGAACACTGTATTTCAAACGAATAGGTTCTTTTTTAAGTGAATCATAATACGCTTTTGGTTGCGGTTTGTAACCGTGATAATTTTTTAATTTACTTTCATTTCGGCGCACTTGGTCTAAAACGGTGTTGCGACGGTTCTTTGCATTTTTCGGATTCAATTTCGGATTATACATAGTCGGAGCTTTGAGCGCACCAACCAAAACTGCGGCTTCGCTCAACGTGAGCGAATCGGGCGTGGTGTCGAAAAACGTACGTGCTGCCGATTTTATTCCAAACGCATTGCTGCCAAAGTCCACTGTGTTTAAATACATTGCCAAAATTTCTTCTTTGGTATAACTGCGTTCGAGGCGCACGGCAACGACCCATTCTTTAAGTTTGGTCATTACGATGCCGCTTTTGTCCAAATCATCGCGCATTCGGAACAAATTTTTAGCTAATTGTTGGGTAATTGTACTGCCGCCGCCGTCTAAGTTTAAGGTTACTATGCCTTTGAACACACGAACAAGCGCGCGATAATCAATAGCGGAATGTTCGTAAAAACGAATATCTTCCGTCGCAATCAACGCATTTAAAACTGTGGGCGAGACCTCCGTAAATTCGACAACTGTTCGGTTTTCTTTAAAAAATTTGCCGAGCAACTCGCCGTCTGCCGAAAATATTTCGGTCGCGATGTTGGTTTTCGGATTTTCCAATTCTTCAAAACCGGGCAGCTCACCAAATGTGCCTGCACTTATCAGCCCAAATAATATAATGCCGAAAACGAACGGCGAAAAAAACACTATCCACATGCCGCGGATTATTTTACGATGTTTTGAGTTTAATTCCATTTGTTACCAAATCTTTGCGCGCAAAAGTAGTAAAAAAATATCATCCTCCACAGCATATCGAAAACATAAATTTTTACGCTTTTTGATGTTAAATTTGGAACTTAGCACCTTATTTAGTTTTCTTTGCAAAATTTTTGGTTGTAAACCCGAAAAACGTCAATCTTATGTCAAAAAATGTTGTAATTGTTGAATCCCCGGCAAAAGCCAAAACCATAGAAAAATTCTTGGGTAAAGATTATGTCGTGAAATCAAGCTTCGGTCATATTCGCGATTTAGTTAAAAAAAATTACGGTATCGACCTCGAAAACAATTACGAGCCGCAATACGAAGTGATGCCCGATAAGAAAAAAATTGTGGCTGAACTCAAAAAAGAAGTTCAAGGTGCCGATTCCGTTCTGCTCGCTTCCGATGAAGACCGTGAAGGAGAGGCAATTGCGTGGCATTTATTTGAAGTATTGAAACTAAAAAATAAAACCACCAAACGCATTGTTTTTAACGAAATTACCAAAGAAGCAATTCTGAAAGCGGTTGCAAATCCGGGAACTATCAATTTGGATTTGGTAAACGCACAACAAGCGCGCCGCGTGTTAGACAGGCTTGTGGGGTTTGAACTTTCGTCCGTATTGTGGAAAAAGGTCAAAAGTTCGTTGTCCGCAGGTCGTGTGCAATCCGTTGCCGTGCGCTTACTCGTGGACAGAGAACGCGAAATTATGAATTTTGTGCCCGAAGCAAGTTTCAGAATTACGTCTGATTTCATTGTTTCGGACAATAATAAAATTCTGCCGGCGGTTCTCAACGCGCGTTTCACGGAAGAAGCCGATGTGAATAAATTTTTTGAAACCTGCGGAAAACTTCAATTCAGCGTAGCTTCGGTCGAAACAAAACCGTCCAAACGTACACCCGCGCCGCCGTTCACAACCTCATCGTTGCAACAGGAAGCCGGACGAAAACTCGGATTTCCGGTAGCCAAAACCATGCGCGTGGCACAAACGCTCTACGAATCGGGGCACATTACTTACATGCGAACGGACTCCGTCAATTTGTCGCAAACGTCGCTTGATGCTACAAAACAAGCCGTTTTGAACGATTATGGCGACAAATATTACAAACTTCGCACCTATAAAACAAAATCCAAAGGCGCGCAAGAAGCCCACGAAGCCATTCGCCCGACCTATATTCAAAACGAAACAGTCGATGGCACGTACGACGAAGTTCGACTGTATGAACTCATCCGAAAACGCACCATGGCTTGCCAAATGAGCGATGCACTGTTCGAAAAAACAAACATTGACATTACTGCGCAAAGTTGCAAACACAAATTTGAAGCCAACGGAGAAGTTCTTATTTTCGATGGTTTTATCCGAGCATATCAAGTCGAAGATGATAGTAAAGATACTGAAAATCAAATTCTTCCAAAAGTAAAACAAGGCGAAGTGCTTGGCGTTAAGAAAATGGATGCCGTCCAAAAATACACCAAACACGCCGCACGGTACACAGAGGCTACATTGGTGCGCCAAATGGAAGAACTCGGCATTGGTCGCCCGTCCACGTATGCGCCTACGATTTCGACCATTCAAAACCGTGGTTATGTTGTGAAAGAAGACCGTACAGGAACAGAGCGAAATTACATCCACATTGAGTTTAAAGGCGGAACTATCGCACGAAAAGTGAAATCGGAAACCGTAGGCACGGAAAAAGGCAAACTCTTCCCTACGGAAATCGCCATGGTGGTTACAGATTTTCTGTCCGAAAATTTCAAAGATATTTTGGACTATAATTTTACTGCCGATGTGGAAACACGTTTCGACGAAATAGCTTCGGGTAAGATTGTTTGGCAGAAAATGATAGATAAATTTTACAAAGATTTCCAAAAACAAGTCAGCAAAACGGTAGAAGAAGCCGATCGCAACGACGGCGAACGCATTTTGGGTATCGACCCTGTGAGCGGAAAAAACGTGTCGGCACGCTTGGCGCGATTCGGACCGGTGGTGCAATTGGGCGAAAAAACGGAAACCGAAAAGCCGCAATATGCTAACCTTGCCAAAGGACAACACTTAGAAACCATTACGTTGGAAGAAGCTTTGGAATTGCTAAACACCTCCGGCGAAGGACGTTTCATCGGCGTACATCCCGAAAGCGGAAAAAATATTTATGCGCGTATGGCGCGATTCGGCGCAGTGGTACAGCTCGGCGATTCCGTTCCGGAAACCAAAGCGAAACCCAAAACAAGGTCGAAATCCAAAACAAAAGTCGAAGAAACACCCGAACCCGAAGTTGAAAAACCTGTTTACGCATCGTTACTCAAAACCATGAGCATCGAAACACTGACATTAGAGCAAGCACTTGATTTGTTGCGACTTCCGCGCACGCTCGGTGCTTACGAAGGCAAAACAGTTACGGTAGCAGACGGACGTTTCGGTCCGTATGTGAAACACGACGGCAAATTTGCTTCGCTCAAAAAAACAGATAACCCAATGACTATCAACTTAGAACGCGCCATTGAGTTGTTAATAGAAAAAGCAAAAAAAGATGTGGATAAACTCATAAAAACGTTCCCGAACGATGCCGACATGAAAATAATGAAAGACCGTTGGGGAAAACCGTGTATCTTCCACAAAAAGAGCTATTTCCGCATTGCAAAAGGCGACCCGGAATCCATGACTTACGAAGATTGCGTCAAAATTGTAGAAGCTGAAACAAAACCAAAGACCAAGAAAAAATGATTTCGAAGGCATATTTCTCCGATGTTACCGTTCCGACGGAGCAATTTGCGGGTTTGCATCGCGAAGATTCGCTCATGTTCAATATCCCGAAAAATTATTCTGCCGAATTTGAGAAAAATCCTGATTTATACCACATTGCGCTCATCGGCGTGCCCGAAGACCGCAATTCTAAAAACATAGGCTCGGCACTTGCGCCCGATGCCATTCGGGAACGTTTGTATGCACTTTACAAGCCGTTTGACAATGTCAAAATCATTGACTTAGGCAACTTACAGCAAGGTAAAACCGTGAAAGACACCTACGTTGCGCTGCGCGATGTGGTTACGGAATTGCACAAAAAAAACATCATTCCGGTTATTTTCGGCGGCACTCAAGACCTCAGCTTTCCGGTGTTTCAGGCGTATGAAAAACGGCGCAAACTTTACAATATCGTAACAGCCGATGCGCGTTTGGATTTGAACAACATAGACAAAGATTTGCATGCAGGTTCGGTTATCAGCAGTTTTGTTGCCGATAAACCTAAATATCTGTTCGGTCTGTCAAATCTCGGATTTCAATCGTATTACACGCCGAATACGGACAAAAATCTGATGTCCGAACTCTTGTTTGAAGCCGTGCGCTTGGGCGAAGTACGCACAAACATTGCCGTTGCCGAACCTTACCTGCGCGATGCCGATTTTTTTAGTTTTGATATTTCGTCCGTGAAAATGAATGACGCGCCGGGACATTTCAATCCGTCCATACACGGATTTTATGGCGAAGAAGCCTGCCAGCTCGCCAAATACGCCGGCATGAGCGACCGCCTGAGCACGTTCGGCTTGTTTGAAGTCAATCCGTTGTTCGACGAGCGCAACCGCACCACGGAGCTTGCAGCGCAAATTATTTGGCATTTCATACAAGGCGTATATTTGCGCCAACACGATTTTCCGATAAGCAAACTGAAACACTACAAACAATTTATTGTGAAAGTGGAAAATGCACTTGAGGACATCGTTTTTTACCAAAGTCCGCGCACCGGACGCTGGTGGTTAGAAATACCTTATACCGCAAAATCAGCCAAGCATAAGATGATAGTTTCCTGCGCCGAAAGCGCGTTTCGCCAAGCCTCTGCCAACGAAATTCCGGATATTTGGTGGCGTTATTACAAGAAATTGAATTGATAAACTAACAATGGTATGAAATTTTACATCTCTACGATTTTTTTTCGTAATTGTAATTAATTGATAAACAATATTTTAAGCCACAAAGACACAAAGTCTCAAAGTTAAAATTCTAAGCATTTTCAGTATAGAATACTAATTACTCACTGTATAACTTTATGATATTGCAGAATTTAGACTTGAATGTTTTTTTCGGAAATTCTGTTGAAATTCAACATAAACGAAAAGAAACGAAAAATGACTACTTTTTGACTATTGAATGACTACTAAATGACAAAACATTCGATTGAAAATAAAGCTATAATTTACACATATTCAATTATTTATACGTTTTCTTACAAACACTAATTACTCATTGTATAACTTTATGATATTGCAGAATTTAGACTTGAATGTTTTTTTCGGAAATTC
>DYSM01000154.1 GCA_020718265.1 Draconibacterium orientale
TCTTATCTAATTTACAATAAATCAATATCTTACAAAAAATATTAACGGAGTATTGCAATTGAAACTATTAAAAAACAAAGAATGACTACTAAATGACAAAACATTCGATTGAAAAAATGACTACAACCTACATAAATTCAAATATTTACACGTTTTCTTACAAACACTAAATAACAACCATCGAAAATTACTTCGATGGTTTAAGTTTTTTGTGATTTCTATTTCAACGAATCTACAATTGAATTTAATGTTTTACTTGGTCGTAAAGCATTAAATGCCATATCTTTATCCGGTTTATAATAGCCGCCTATATCGGTTGGTTTACCTTCTGCGGAAGCGATTTCTGCTAATATTGAAGCTTCTTTTTCTGTCAAAGCTTTTGCAACCGGTGCAAATTTTGATTTGAGTTCGATATCCGAATTTTGCACTGCAAGTTCTTGCGCCCAATATTGCGCCAAAAAGAAATGCGTGCCGCGTGTGTCCAATTCGCCGGCGTTCCTCGAGGGCGATTTTCCGGTTTCCAGATATTTTCCTACTGCGTTGTCCAAAGTTTCGGCAAGAAGTAAAGCTCTGTTATTGTTGAAGTTACGACCTAAATGTTCAAGCGATACGGTAAGTGCCAGAAATTCGCCGAGAGAATCCCAACGCAAGTGTCCTTCTTCCAAAAATTGCTGAACATGCTTGGGTGCTGAGCCTCCCGCACCGGTTTCAAACAGACCGCCGCCGTTAAGCAAAGGCACAACAGACAGCATTTTCGCGCTTGTGCCGAGTTCCAAAATCGGAAATAAATCGGTCAGATAATCGCGCAAAACGTTTCCGGTAACCGATATCGTGTCTTGTCCTTTGCGGCTGCGTTCCAGCGTATAACTCATGGCATCTGTCGGTGCCATAATTTCAATTGTCAGCCCGGTTGTGTCGTAATTTTTGAGATATGTTTTTACTTTTTTGATAATTTCCGAATCGTGTGCGCGCAGTTCATCGAGCCAAAAAATTGCGGGAGTTTGCGTAATTCGAGCGCGCGTTACGGCTAATTTTACCCAATCTTGCACGGCAATATCCTTGGTACGTGCCATGCGCCAGATGTCGCCTTTCTTCACGTCGTGCGACATGAGCACTTGTCCGATGTTGTCGAGAACTAAAACCGTTCCGTTTTCCTGTATTTCAAATGTTGTGGGATGCGAGCCGTATTCTTCGGCTTTTTGTGCCATCAAACCTACATTTGCGACTGAGCCCATGGTTGCCGGATTTAGTGCGCCGTTTGTTCTGCAATCATCTATAACTGTTTGATATATTGTGGCATAGCATCTGTCCGGAATCATTGCTTTTGTGTCGTGCAATTTGCCGTCTGCGCCCCACATTTTTCCTCCGTCGCGAATGACAACAGGCATCGAAGCATCGACAATCACATCGTTCGGCACATGCAAGTTTGTGATTCCTTTTTCCGAATCAACCATTGCAAGTTGCGGGCGTTTTTCGTAAACATTTTTGATGTCAGCTTCAATTTCCGCACGTTTTGATTCAGGTAAACTTTGAATTTTTGTCAGTAATTCCGAAAATCCGTTATTCAAGTTTACATTTAATCCGGCAAATGTATCTTTATGGTTTTCAAGAACTTCTTCAAAAAAAACACTTACGGCATGTCCGAACATGATTGGGTCGGACACTTTCATCATTGTAGCTTTAAGATGCAAGGACAGCAGCAAATCTTTTTCTTTGGCATCTTCAATTTCAGAATGATAAAATGCTCGTAAATCGGTTTTGCTCAGGAATGTAGCATCAAGAATCTCGCCGGCTTTTGCTTTTAATGCGCTTTTTAGGATAACGATGTCGCCGTTTTCTTTTTCAAGTTCTATCGTAATTTCTTTGTCGGCAGGAAGTGTAACGGATTTTTCATTTCCGTAAAAATCGCCTGTTTGCATGTGCGCCACGTGCGATTTTGAGCTTTCCGCCCAAGGTTTCATCATGCGATGCGGATTTTTTTGTGCATGTTTTTTTACAGAAGTTGCCGAACGTCTGTCGGAATTTCCTTCACGTAGAACAGGATTTACCGCACTGCCGAGCACTTTTGCAAAACGTTCGCGTAACACCTTATCTGCTTCGTTTTTAACTTCGTCCGGATAGTTCGGAACGTTGTAACCTTTATTTTGAAGTTCTTGAATTGCAGCTTTAAGTTGCGGCACTGATGCGCTGATATTCGGCAACTTAATAATGTTTGCTTCGGGATGCTGAGTGAGTTCGCCAAGTTCGGTGAGGTTATCGGACACGATTTGGTCTTTCGTTAAATTTTCGGGAAATGTTGCCAAAATACGTCCGGAAAGTGAAATGTCTTTGGTTTCGACCAGCACGCCCGCCGCATTCGTGAAGGCATTGACAATCGGAAGCAGAGAATATGTTGCTAATGCCGGAGCTTCGTCTATTTGTGTCCAGATAATTTTTGAGATTTTCTCAGCCATTTTGCTTATTTTTTTTGTTTGTGATTGATATTTTCAGAATCGCAAATTTAGATATTTGCATTTGAAAACGAAAACATTTAAACTGAGGATTGATATGTTTTTGGGCAACATTTTAACGAAAAAAAACCTCCACGTCGGAGTGGAGGTTTTTTTTGAATTGTGAGTTCAGTATAAAAAGTCATCAAACTAACAAATACTGTTTTCATTTTTCTCAATTTTACGTTGTTTAGAAATGTAAACATTAGTCCACCAAGGGCAAATGTCCGTCGCTACACGAGTCGTGTTCCAAGCCGAGCAGCGAGCCAACTGTTTCTTTCTGCCCTTCATAAATTGTCCAAACATAAGCTAAATCAAGCGTTGTACTTTGAACTTCGCCTGTAACGTCCACATATTCAAGAACTAATTCATAATAATTATCAGTTCCGGTGTAAGTAACAGTAACGTCAATAACAGCAGCCAAGGCAGGCACATCGCTGTCGCAGCAACCGCAATAAAGGTAAACCATGCCAAGTTCTTCTATGACGGTTTTCCCGTTGTCTGCATCTTCTTTGCTGAGCCATTGCAGTTGGTCTGCTTTGGCAAATAAGCCCAAAGTCATAAAAATGAGTGTAAAAAGAAGCGTTTTCATCTAAATATTTTTTTTAAGAGTTAATACCGCGAATATAACGCATATTTTTGTCTTTTATGACCGATAACTTATAAAAAGAGCTTTTGATTTTACGAAGTGTCTATTTTAATTTAGGAATGCCCTGTTTTTGAAAACTCTCGTTGATTTATTTTGTAGTTTGTCCTAAATAAGACACGCCAAATCATTGAGTTTTTCATAAGAATAACTCAATAAAAGTTCAAACAAATAGGATTGTCGTAGAATCCTACTTTTCTTCTTCCTGAACAAAATAGAACGAACGACGTTTGCGACTGTATTCAATATTTTCGCCGCGCTCTTTCATTCGAGAAATATAATAATAGGTCATCCGACGTGATAAGCCGACTTTTTCAGCCAATTCTTGCGGTGTTCCGGTTTTTTCTGACAGAACAAGTTCTCGAATTTTTTCTAAATTTAACGTTTCTTTTTTTCCCATATCTTTAAATGTATTAAATTTGGTATAAATTTATTTTATTTTTACTTATAATGCAATTTTTTTTGGCGAAATATTTTAAGAAATGTTTACTAATACTTGAATATTTAATACCTTTGCAGAAATTTTTGAATTTGACAAACATGAAAAAATTGATGTTATTTATCGCAATTTCAGCGTTGTTTATATCTGCTTGCGGAACTGAAACGGAGTCGAATACGACTGATTCTGTTGCAACTGAGCAAATTTCGCCCGAAAAGAAGCTCGAAATTGAAAAAATCGAATCCGAATCGGAAAAATTAAATTCCGATGCTCAAAAATTAGATAATAAAGCTGACAGCATTTTGAACAGTTTATAGTATTAATTAAAATAAGATTTAGAATGAAAACATTTTTGACGATTTTGTTTTTTTCGGCGGCAATTGTATTTTCCGGCGATGTGTATGCACAAAAAACGAATGATAACGGAGGCAGTAAGGTAAAGCCGAGCGATGATAAGCATGTAAAACCTGAAGACAGGACGAAACCTGATGATAAAAAGAACGACGACAAAAAGAATGACGACGGTAAGAAAAATGACGACAAAAAGAATGACGACGGAAAGAAGAATGACGACGGAAAGAAGAATGACGACAAAAAGAATGACGACGGTAAGAAAAATGATGATAAAGTAAAACCGGACAACGATAAACGTAACGATGTTTCTCCCGAAAAAGTGGATGATGACACGCCGAAAAACGATGATAAAGTAAAACCGGACGGAAAAACAAACGATAAAAATGACGGAACAAAACATTCCTATCAAGCAAAGGTTAATAACGCTGAACGCAAACTTGCCGAAGCCGATACCAAATTAGGTCAAGCGGAACTGAAAGTAGCGCAAGCACTTGATAAATTGGAACTTCAACGCAAACAAAAGAAAATCAGCCAACAAGACTACCAAACTAAAAAAACGGAACTCGATGCACTGAGAGCCGAAATTGAAATCCAAAAAGCGATTCAAAAAAGCAGTTCGGAAAAACTAAACAGTGTTAAGTAGCTCATTTCCACAAAAAAAACGGTCGATTAAAAAGTTCGACCGTTTTTTTTATGATTAATTTTCCAAACGCTTAATCTCCCAAGCTGATATCCAAACCGCGAGCGGTCCGAATCAAATCGGAATCTTTGCTTATATAATTGTATTTTTCAATTGCTTCCAAGAACGGAACCGAAATCACGTTCGGATGACGATAAGCCACCATTTCGCCGAATTTCTTGTCCAAAACCAATTCAAATGCTTTTACGCCGAATTGCGATGCCAACACACGGTCATAAGCAATCGGTACACCGCCGCGTTGTAAGTGTCCGAGCACGGTTACGCGCGAGTCGAACGACATGCCGGCTTCTTTCAACGATTGCTCAAATTGAAACGCCACACCGCCCAAACGTTTGTTCGCGTTACCGATTTCCGTTGCTTCATGCGCATATACAAATCCGCCTTTGGGCATCGCACCTTCAGCAACCACAACAATTGCATAGCCTCTGCCTTCTTGGTAGCGTTTTCTCAAATGTGCAATAACTTTCGCAATTTCATACGGAATTTCAGGAATTACGCAAACATCAGCACCACCGGCAATGGCAGCGTGCAACGCAATCCATCCCGCTTCACGTCCCATAACTTCCATAATCATCACACGACTGTGGCTGGCTGCGGTAGTCGCCAATTTATCAACGGATTCCGTTGCAATTTGCACTGCGGTTTGGAAACCGAACGTATAATCTGTCGAAGAAAGGTCATTATCAATGGTTTTCGGAACGCCGATAACATTTAAACCCAACTCAAACAAACGTTGCGAAATCTTTTGCGAACCGTCGCCGCCGATATTGATAACCGCTTCAACACCAAGGAATTGCAATTTACGAAGCAATTCCTCCGAGCGGTCTGCCGAGCCCCACGAACCGTCTTTGTTTTTTACGGGCCAAGCAAACGGACCGCCTTTGGTTGTAGTTCCTAAAATGGTGCCGCCGCGGAAGTGAATACCATCAACTTTTTTCTCGTCAAGTACCACAATTTCAGTGGGTTCGTTCAGCACGCCGTCAAACGATTGCATACTGCCGATAACTTCCCAATCGTCGGTTTGTGCCGCACGCTTTACAATTGCTCGGATTACCGCATTTAGTCCGGGGCAGTCGCCGCCGCCGGTGAGCACTAATACTCGTTTCTTTTTTGCCATATTCTTAAAATAAAGAAAATCTAAATATAAAAATCAAGTAGCAAAATTAAGAAAAACATTTTGCTTTTTAAGTATTTCATTTCTAAATATTTTAAACTAAATTAACGAAAACGATTGCAGCCAATTTTATTTTAAAAAAGTTGCATTAATTACTTGAATTTAGGTTTCGTATTTTTGCCCAAATTGTAACAAACTGCTTGTAGAACAAAAGTTCTAAAACTTTTGTAGTGTTTAACAGAAAGAAGTCTGAATGTTAAAGTAATTTGCTGAAAAAATTAGCTTTATTTTTCGAGAAAAAATACTACGACAAAACTTCGTAAGTTATTTATTTACAGTGAAATATGATTTTGATTTCAGCAATAAATCAAGCTCACAGCGTTTCACAATAACAGCCGTAGTGTCATTTATTGTTGCAAAAATTTTGTGTTTGTCCGGAATCGTATCTTTTGTCATTCTGTAAAATGTTTTTAGCTCGGTTTTCTTGCCGGAATCATCTGTAACTGTCAGAATTTCAGCTGGAAATGAAATGTCGATTTTGTCTTTTGAAATCAAACTGTCGAAACGAATGCCTTTGAAATAACTTAAATAACGTCCGACGGCACGTAAATTTGTGCCTTCATTTTTGGAATCCGAAACCAAAAATGCCGTGTCTGTTTTTATGTCCAAAAAGAAAGATTTTTCCGGAGCATTTGGATATTTCAAGCTGATATTTTTCAGTTCAAAATATTCATAATCAAAAATATACGCAGTCATCCAATACATCGGATTATCGGTAAGAAGCGGGCGAAGTTCTTTGGTAACGCCGGGCAAATACACCAAATACGGTTCGGTTTGCGAGTCTAGTTGCACGACTGTTGCATTGTATTTTGCATCAAAATAGCCGGTTATCCAAGTTTTCAGTAATTTATCGCCGACAAAAATTTGCATCGAAACTTTGCTCTCATTCATTTTTTTGAGCGCGGAATCTGTTTCTTCCGCCGGAATTTTACCCTTTACATCCGCCTGACTAAGCACTTGCATTAATCTTTCAATGGATTTTTCATAAGCTTTATAGTGTTCATTTACAAACCATTGAGACTGTTTTTTAGATAAAACACTTGTTTGTTTTCCTTGAAAAATAATTTTTGTAATTTCCGAAGTGTCGGAAATCGTAAAGTCATTTAATCCGGATTTTTCCGTTTCCGAACAATTTGAAAATAGTGCTAAAAAAAGTATCAATAAAAGAAATATGCTTGTGATTTTCATTC
>DYSM01000155.1 GCA_020718265.1 Draconibacterium orientale
CGGGTGTTTCTGTTTTTTTGTATGATATTTCAAAAAAAACTGCTCGCTTATGTGCGGGCAGAATTTTTATTTATCGAACTAAATTTTAGCCTAACTGAGCTTTTATCTTTTCAACAGTTACAGAAAATTCCTCCGCTGTAAATTTCAACTTTGGACTTGTGATACACATCTGGGTTTCCGAGCGAAACGGTATGAGATGGATGTGCGTATGACGTACTTCCGTACCGATAACTAAAACGCCTACACGTTTGCATTCAATAGCTTTATCGAGTGCTTTTGCGATATGTTTGGCATAAACCATAAGCTCGGCAAGGGTATCATCTTCCAAGTCGAAAATGTAATCGTTTTCAAGTTTCGGAATCACAAGTGTGTGCCCTTCGGCTAACGGGTTTACATCCAAAAAAGCCATGAATTTATCATTCTCGGCAATTTTATGTGCGGGAATTTCGCCGCTGATTATTTTTGAAAATACTGTTGCCATACTATTCGAATGTAATATCGAGAATTTCAAACTGAAGTTTGCCTGCAGGCACGTTTACCGTAACGGTTGCGCCTTTTTTGTGCCCCATGAGACCTTTTGCAATAGGCGTTTCGACCGAAATTTTCATTTTTTTGAAATCAGCTTCGCGCTCCGGTACAATGGTGTATTGTAATAACGCATTGGTTTTAAGGTTGCGCAAATGCACGGTGTTCATCATTTGAACGCTGGATGTGTCAATTTTGCTCTCATCCACCAAACGTGCGCTGCGTAAAATGGCGTTTAGTTCGGAAATTTTCATTTCCAACATGCCTTGAGCTTCTTTGGCGGCATCGTATTCGGCATTTTCGGACAGGTCTCCCTTGTCTCGTGCTTCGGCAATCTGCTTGGAAATGCGTGGGCGTTCAATAGTTTCTAACTGATAGATTTCTGCTTTGAGTTTATCAAAGCCGTCGCGTGTTAAGTATGTTACGTTCGACATAACTGAATTTGATTAAAAAATTTGTCGCTTTGTTGCGTTTTTTTGGTGATACTAAAAAAAAGAGAATCTCGACGGGCACAGCGAATCGAGACTCTTCAAATTTTGACGGCAAATATAGGTATAAAAACAATATCTGTCAAGTATTTAGTGCGATTTTTTCTTTCGTTGTAAAATTGTGCTGCCAAGCATAGCTTGTTTTACATCGAACTGTTCATTTTTTTCTTCATGTTCGGGCGCGTGGACTTCATTATGTATTTGATGCTCAACCTGTTCATTATGTACAGGCTGTAAGTTGTGTTCGGGTTCGGCGTGATGTTCTTGCGGTTTTTCGGTGATATTCCCGAGCATGGAATCGAAGTCTGTCAGACGTTTTTTTTCAACACCCGATGTGTACGACGGACGCTTAACTTCTTTTTTATTTGTAAAAAAAAGCCACGCAACAAAAGAAAAAATAGCGGCAGTAGCTATGCTTAATGAAATATACATGTATTTAATTTTCTGCGATTGTTTTGAAACTTATTGAACTGATTCTAAAAATATTACGACTTTCGTTTATTTTTTTCGATGCGTTTTTTCGTGTCTTTTTCCTGTTTACGCATTTGTTTGTCGTCGCGCTCTTTGTTTACGTGGGTGTCTCGTTTTTTATTTTTCTCGCGATGTTCGTCAATACGAGCTCGTGTCGGGTCGTCTTGAATGGCGTAGGCACGTTCGCGACGAAGTTTTTGAATTTTTTCCGAAAGTTTGATTTGCTTCTGCTGTGCGCGCTCATAATCAGCAAGTTCAGCTCCTCGCAAACGCATATTTGTGCCCTTGGCTAAGGCTTTCTTTTCGTTTTCGGTAAGTTCGTATTTTTTATAAAGTTGTTCTTCTTTTTTTGCATATTTTCGTAAAACTTTTTGCTTTCGCAAGGCTTCTTTTTTGTTTTCGTATTCAGTGCGTTCTTTCAAAAACTTCATTTTTTCCTCTTTCGACAACAAACTGTCCACCTGTCCTTCAACTTTCTTTTCGTATTTGAACATCGTTTTTCGGCGTTTGTAGTCGTTTTCCGAAAGCATATAGTGCAAGCGTGCATCTTTACGTCCGATAGTTTTCAGTACATCAACTTCCGTGCGCGAAAGCGTATCCGATTCCGGCTTGCCTGCCATGCGCTCATCGTAAATTTTTGTAGCTTTTTCAAATACTTTCTTTTCCTGTCCGGAATATATTTCTTCAGAAATCTGCGCAGAATCAAACTCATGACAATCTTTGAAATATTTTTCTTTGTCATCCAAAGTCATTTCGCGCCACTCACGTTTCGACGGTTTTTCGGGCGCTTTTGCTTTCTTTGCTTTTTTATCTTTCTTTTTAAAAAGCTTAAATTTCTTTTTGTTTTGGGTAGAATCCACAGCCGCACTGTCGGATGCCAAACTGTCCGATGTAAGACTGTCTGTTTGTAAATTCAAGGAATCTTTCCTGAATTTGAACAACTTAAAGCGTTTACGTTCCTTTTTTACTTCTGTTTCAGTGCTGTCAGACGGAATGGAATCCGTTTCCTGAGCAAATAGATTTTGCGACAGGAACGAAAAAAGTGTTAATATTGCGAGCAGAAACAGCGTTTTTTTTATCACGTTCTTTTGCATTTTTTTATGAAAACAAAAATACAATTCATTTTCGGATTTTCAATCCTGTCGGCGTTCTTTTTTTCGTGCGGATACGAACAACCCGATATTCCCGCCGTTCCGGTGGACATTTCACTCAACTTGAGTGACCCGCAATTTTATGAGCTGAAATCAGCCGGAAATTTTGTGTACATAACGGGCGGCGTGAGCGGAATTATTGTGTACAGAAAAAGTTTTGACGAATTTATTGCTTACGAACGCCTATGTCCGCACGACCCCGACTGCGGCAGAGTATTTGTGGACGAAGATGTTTTTTTTGCTGAAGATACGGTTTGTTGCGCATCGCAATTTTCACTCGATGTGGACGGTGCTGTGGTCAGCGGTCCGTCGAAGTTTCCTTTGCGCATGTATCAAGCTGTGTTTTATTCTAATCAAAACGTGTTGAAAATTCAAAATTGATAAAAAAAACGCAGTCTAAAAATTCATTCAGACTGCGTTTATTTTTTTGAAGATATGTTTATTTTTCCGTCGGTGCGCTTCCGCTTTCTTCTACCAAGTAGAGATACAATCCTACAATTTGGCGTTGTGCTTCGGGCAAAGTGTTTACCCATGAGTAGAATACGCGTTCGTCGCCGGTAAGACTTGCTGCATCCTGAACGATTTTTTGCATTTGAGTTTCAGCCATCAATTCTTGAATCAATTTTGCCTTTAATTCGGTTTGTTTTCCGCGTTCGAGCGTGCTGAATGTTTCTTGAATTAAAGCAATGGTTCTGCCGACATCTTGTCCCAAACCATTCAAGTGATTGTCGTTCAATGCGTAATAATACGTCAGTTCTTCGTGCAAGTTATTGAATGTAGTTTGCAAAACGGCGTTTCCTTTTTCGGATTTACCGACGGCGTAATAAATTTCGCCGAGTTGCAAATCGTAATATCCCCAAGCTGCCAATTCGTTGCTGAACAATTTTGTGGCTTTATCCAGTACAGATTCTGCTTTTTCGTATTTTTTTTCGTCGGCAAGTTGTTGTGCCAAACGTTTAAATACGCTTTTGAAATTCATCAGGAATCGACGATTGTTTTCATCCATGTAAATATTTTCCGGATTTTTATCCAAGCCGCCCCAAACGAATTTGTTCATTACATTTTCGTAAAGAATGTCGGAATTTACGCGTCCGTCTTCGCCAAATGCCGCCGAATTGTTCTTTATCGGCACAAGTTTATAGGCTAAACCTTCGAGTTGGAAATACGGTTCGAGATTCAAGAAATTGCTGTTCGGAACGGTTGTCGCAAAGTAAACCGGGCGTTCCCAACCGTTTGTGGCAATTAAATCAAGAACCATCAAATGATTTTTGCGAATATTGCTGACTGACATATTCCAAACGATGTTGCTGACAATTTTAGCTTCGTCATCTTTAGCGACTACGCCGTATTTTTTCACTTCTGAATGACTAACGGGAATCACAATTTTGGTCGTCGGCATATAATTTACGGTTTTTCCGTCTTGTAACGGCACTTTGTAATCTTCATCGTCCGATGCGATATGTGCCATAAGCGTTTTAAGCGGAATTGGTAAATCAGCAATTTTGCGTACAAGAGCTTCAAATTTTTGAGAAAAAACTTTAGCTTGTTCTGCATTGTATGTCAGCGCATTGGTTTCAATAAATTTCGGCTCGGAAAGTTTTGCCGAAAGTCCGTAAATATCTTGCGGACCTACTTTTGTGTAACCTTTTGCAAGTGTTTCACTTTCTTTCGGATATTTTGTTGCAAAATTGCTTCCTGCCAAAAATGTCATGTATTCGTTGTAAAGCGTTTCGTATTCTTGCTTTATTGCACTGCCTCCGGCATCAAATTTTTCGCGCAGATAAATATTCGGATTTTCGTAACGGTAAATAATATCGCGTTGTCCGAGGTCGTATTGGGCAGGCGTGAGCGTGAAGTCAATCGGTGCAGATTCATAAGCGCGTTTTCGCATTTGGTTGATATACCATTCTGTGTTAAAGTAACTTAGATTGATAACGCGAACGTCTGTTCGGTATCCTTCCACTTCTTGGATGTACCAAAGCGGGAAGGTGTCGTTGTCGCCGTTAGTGAAAATGACAGCATTTTTGTCGCACGAGTTCAAATAATTTTTCGCATAATCGCTTGCTGTATAGCGATTTGAACGATCATGGTCATCCCAATTTTCAGCAGCCAAAATAATCGGTGCCGACATTCCGAGCATAAATGCCAAACCGGAACCTGCAATTTTCGGCATAAACTTGTCAAACAAACCGACAAGTCCTGCGACTCCGAATCCGATGAAGATTGAAAAGACATAAAACGATCCGGCGTAAGCATAATCGCGTTCGCGCGGTTGGTATGGCGGCTGATTTAGGTAAAACACAATTGCCAAACCTGTAAAAAAGAAAAATAACATCACAACCCAAAAATAATCAAGCGCAACTTTATCTCGCGAAAGCATAAATATCATACCTAAAATACCGAGAATGAGCGGAATAAAGTAATATTTGTTTCTGCCCGGATTATTTTTTAAGTCGGTCGGGAGTTTATCTTGGTCGCCCAAACGCGCTTCATCTATGAAATTAATTCCGCTAATCCAGTTTCCGTCGCGCACGCCGCCGTTTCCTTGTATGTCGTTTTGTCGTCCCACAAAATTCCACATGAAGTAGCGCATATACATGTAATTCACTTGATAAGAGAAAAAATAGCGCAGATTTTCGCCAATTGTCGGCGGGCGTTTTGGCATACTTTCGGAATCGGCAAAAAACGGACCTCGGTCGTATTGAACGTTTCCGTATCTGTCAGTCATGGCTTTGCCTTCTTCGTCTTTTTTTGGATAAAAGAAGTCGTTTTCCGAGGTTCCTGTCCAAGACATGTAGCCTTCAATATGGTCGGGACCTTCTTGGTCGCTGTACATACGCGGAAAGAATGTTGTGTATGCCGGATCGAATTCTCGTTCGATTTTATAATCAGCAATCTCATATCTGTCGCCGCGTTGCGTGTATTCGGGTTTGCCTTCCTCGTAACTTACAATCGGCGCATTAAAATATTGTCCGGTCATCAGCGGTCTGTCGCCGTATTGTTCGCGATTCAGATATGCCAGCAGGGAGAAAACATCATCGGGGCGGTTTTGGTTCATCGGCGTGTCTGCTTCGGAACGAATCGGAATGATTGCAAACGAAGAATAACCGATTAAAATAACAAGCATTCCGGCGAACGCTGTGTTCAGCACAGGCATTTGTTTCTTTAAGGTAAAATATACTCCAAACGCTAATGCACCACCGAGTAAGAATAAAAATACTAAAAATCCGACAAAAAACGGCATTCCGAGTGAATTTGCAAATAGCAATTCGAAACTTGAACCGAACATCACAACACCTTGTATAATGCCATACATCACAAACGCCAAAAGTCCGATTGAGATGAGTGCTGCCCAAAGTATTCCTTTTGTGGACGTTTCATATTTTTTGAAATAATAGACAAATACAATTGCGGGAATTGCAAGCAGATTCAGCAAGTGCACGCCGATAGACAAACCCATTAAATAAGCAATGAGCACGAGCCAACGGTTGGCATACGCTTGGTCGGCTTCGTCTTCCCATTTCAATATTGCCCAAAAAACAATGGCGGTAAAGAATGATGAGGTTGCATAAACTTCGCCTTCAACTGCCGAAAACCAAAATGTGTCCGAAAACGTGTAAACCAACGCGCCGACGACGCCGGAGCCGATGATTGTAACAAGCTGTGATGTAGATATTTCAGCCGTTTTTACAATGATGCGACGTGCAATATGCGTGATTGTCCAAAACAGAAACATAATGGTAAACGCACTCGCCATCACGGACAAAATGTTTATCATCAATGCAACTTTCGTAACATCGCCGAAGGCAAATAAGGCAAAAAATCGCCCCAATATCATAAACAGCGGAGCACCGGGCGGGTGACCGACTTCCAATTTATACGATGTGGTGATGAACTCGCCGCAGTCCCAAAAACTTGCAGTCGGTTCAACGGTAAGCAGATACGTTATTGCGGCTACAGCAAACACAGCCCAGCCTCCAATATTGTTAATCAGTCGAAAGTTCTTCATATTCATTTCGATAATTTCGTAAAACCGCGAAAATAAGACATTAAACTCAAATCTGAATATTTTTTTTTGGAATTTTAAGATTTTAACTTAAAAAATCAGTTTTTTGGAGTTCTAAAATATCTGTCGCACGTAACAATTTGTGATTATTTTTTTACAATAAATTTTCTGCCGCCTTGCATTTCATTACCGTTTTTGAGCATATAAATATACAATCCTGCATCAAAGTCCGAAATATTTAGTGCTTGTAAGAAAACGTGTAAATATTTGAACTTATGTAGGTTGTAG
>DYSM01000156.1:0-5372 GCA_020718265.1 Draconibacterium orientale
TACAACCTACATAAATTCAAATATTTACACGTTTTCTTACAAATACTAATTATCTTTAAACTTTACGAACTTTCTAACTTTTCAAACTCATTCGCCGTACATCTCAATAATTTCTTCTTTGGTTTTGCCCAAAATATTGAATTCTTTACCAATTTTGATAAACGCTTCAACAGCTTTGTCCAAATGCGCGCGGTCGTGTGCGGCTGATAGTTGAATTCGGATGCGCGCCAAACCTTTTGCTACAACCGGATAGTAGAATCCGATGACGTAAATGCCTTCTTCTAAGAGTTTTGCGGCAAAATCTTGCGATAATTTTGCGTTGAAAAGCATGAGCGCAACGATTGCCGAATCTGAAGGTTTGAGCACAAAGCCTGCTTCTGCCATTTTGCCTTTGAAATATGAAGCATTGCTCATCAATTTGTCTCGAAAATCGGTGGTTTCACTCAGCATATCAAACACTTCGTTTGCGGCACCGACAATGACGGGCGCAAGTGAATTTGAGAACAAATACGGGCGCGAGC
Organism: Draconibacterium orientale; assembly: GCA_020718265.1. GTDB lineage: Bacteria > Bacteroidota > Bacteroidia > Bacteroidales > JAADGE01 > DYOJ01. The sequence goes on from DYSM01000156.1 coordinate 522, forward strand.
GTTGGCGAAGCATGTCGATAATTTCTTTTTTCCCGGTAATGAAGCCGCCCATTGCGCCGCCGAGTGCTTTGCCGAGAGTGCTCGAAATAATATCAACTCGGTTCATAACATTGTGATATTCATGCGTTCCGCGTCCGGTTTTGCCGATGAATCCGGAGGCGTGGCTGTCGTCCACCATCACGAGCGCGTCGTATTTGTCGGCGAGGTCGCAAATTTCATTGAGCTTGGCAATGTCGCCGTCCATTGAGAAAACGCCGTCGGTAACGATAACTCTATGTCGTTGAACCTGAGCGAGTTTAAGTTGCGTTTCAAGGTCGTCCATCGCGCTGTGTTTGTAGCGGTAGCGCACGGCTTTGGCGAGGCGCACACCGTCGATAATGGAGGCGTGGTTGAGTTCATCGGATATGATGGCATCATCTTGCAAAAAAATCGGCTCGAAAATACCGCCGTTAGCGTCGAATGCGGCGGCGTATAGAATTGTGTCTTCGGTTCCGAAAAAATCGGCAATTTTTTGTTCGAGCGTTTTGTGAATATTTTGCGTTCCGCAGATAAACCGCACGGACGACATGCCGTAGCCATGCGAATCCAACGTTTGTTTTGCAGCTTCAATCACGCGCGGATGCGATGACAGACCGAGATAATTGTTGGCACAAAAATTTACAACTTCTTGCCCGCTGTTTAGTTTAATATCAGCGTTTTGTGGCGAAGTAATGATGCGTTCGCGTTTGAACAAACCGGCATCCTGAATGTTTTTCAATTCGGACGAGAGGAACTCTTTTAATTTTCCGTACATGCTTTTTTAACTTTATAATTTTGTTCAAAAATAGAAAAAAAATTCACGCTCAACGAAAAAAAACAATACTTTGAGAACACGTTTTTGTAATATTTTAAATGATGTCGTTAAGACCGAGTTCTGTCCGATTTTTTTTTTGTAAAACCTTTAACTACAAGCCGATACGATTCGTCAATCCACGCACGAATAAGTTCGTTCGGAATTGAACCGTCCATGCGCACGGAGTTCCGGTTGGATTTGTTCATGTGAAAAGCCGGCTCGACGGCAGGATATTTTTCGCGAAGCTCTATGGCTTTTTCCGGTTCGCATTTCAGAACCAAGCGGTAATCGCCTTCCAAATCGGTCAATAAATACATTTTTCCGGCAACTTTCATTACCATAACTGTTTCATTGAACGGAAATTCCTGTGTTGTGTTGTCTTTTGCCGTGCCGTGGTCTAAAACTTCTTCTACATTCATAAAAATCTATATAAAACAATAAAAGGCACGAAATTTGAGTTTCAATATTAGTAAAAATAGATTTGAATAAAAAATCTTCGTATCTTTGCAAGGTGTTCATCAAGTGTAAATTTTTAAAGAATATGAAAAAATTAGGAGTCTTAATTGCAATTGTTTTATTCGCAGGAAGTTTCGTTCTGAGTTCTTGTAATTCGCATCATCGTTTGTGTCCTGCCTATCCGCCATCGACTTTTCACGGCGATTCTAATCAGGATGTTGATACATCGGTAGAATCTAAGATGTCTTCGGAACAACTCTAATATTATTAAAGAGTTGTAAATGTGTGGTTTGCAGATTCTTTTCTGCATAACTTTTGTGTCTAAACATTGTTTCGCTTTTGTGAAAAATATACTGAAAGTCATACTTGTTTGTTTCGTTGTTCTGCTTTCGGCTGCCTACGAGTCCGTTGCGCAGGGCGAGCTTGACGAACAGCATAAAATATTTTTCAGAAATGAAAAAACTTATGCGTTTGAATTGAATTCAGACGGTTGGGGCGCAAATTATCGTTACGGCAAACGCAATGTTGCACGAGATAAGTTCTTGGTCGAGTTCGATTTTAATATCATAAAACATGACAAGGAGGGTAAAGTATTGCCTATACGCGATTTGCGATTAAAACGAATCGTGTTTGGCAAAATCAATTCGGTTTTCGATTTACAATTGAGCTATGGTTATCAGTATGAGCTGTTTGAGAAAGCGGATAAAGGCTCTGTATCTGTTCGGGCGTTTGGGCTTGCGGGCGGAACGTTGGCGTTTTTGAAGCCGATTTATTACGATGTGGAACGCGGAGACGGCACCGGGCGCGACACGATTTTATTCCATTCCGAAATTCCGTTTCATCTGATTTATGGTTCGATGCCCTATTATTACGGAATCGGAAAGATGAAATTTCTGCCCGGCGCGTTTGCAAAAGTTGGTATTGGTGTGGATTTCAGTAAATTAGATAATAAAGTGAATACACTCGAAGCAGGTGTTGCGTTGCAAGTATATCCCAAAAAACTTGAAATTATGCTTACCGACACGAACAAACAAATTCTTCCTACTGTGTTTTTATCTTACCGTTTCGGAAAAGTCGTAAGCGGATATCATTTGAAAAAGCAAGACGAAGGCACTTACTAACTATTTGTAAGAAAACGTGTAAATATTTGAATTTATGTAGGTTGTAGCCTTTTTTTCAATCGAATGTTTTGTCATTTAATAGTCATTCACCGGTCAAAAAGTAGTCATTCTTTGTTTTTTAATAGTTTCGATTGAATTTCGACAGAATTTCTAAAAACACTCTGAACGAAAATTCACTATATCGTAAAGAATTTCAATAAGTTATGAGTCTTTTTTGTCAGTTCCCAAAATAGTTTTTGCTCAATATTTTTATTGAGAGAAAGACAGTTATAGCGCGCAAGGCTTTTTTTTGTCGAAATTTGAATTTTTGCGTGTGCGCTGTTTTTTTAGTGTGTATTCAGTAGGTTTTATTGCGCAATGTGCGTGAAATAGTAATTGTAATCCAGCAACACGGATTCTAAAAATTGTCCGGGTGTTGTATTTCGCACTACGCCCATTTTCTTTTCAACTGCACCGCAGGTTTTGTGAATATATTCGCCGGCTTTGTCCGAGAGCGGGTTGCGTTTGTAATTATCCAATACTTCTTTTATGGTTCGGATGTCGTCTTCGCTGAGCAAATGCACTTCTTGGTGTTTGATTTGATAATTTTTCGGAATTTCTTTATAAATAGTCGCTTTAAGTTGTCCTTTGCGGCGCAGGCTAATCACTGTGGTTTTCGCAACCATATCTCCCAAACGTTGTCCTTTTCCGTTTGCCGAAATCACAATTAAAGCAACAATTCCCCAAAACAGCGCAATATCTACAATGCGAAACAGCCAACGCACGATGTAATTTCCGATGGTCGCTTGTGCACCGTCCACGCGCACAACTTTAATTTTAACAGCTTTTTTTCCGATACTTTGCCCGCCCAGAAAAATTTCCATCAGCAAATGATAAAACATATACGGGAACAGCGCGAACATATACACCGAGTCGCGCACCGAGTAGTCGGCATACTCGTTTACCAACACAGCTACAATAATCCAGTAAGCAATTTGGATAAGTCCGTCAATTAAAAACGCGCCCAATCGGTCGCCTACACTTGCAATACTGTAATCTATACTAACGTTCTGCGTGGTTTCTATACCAATTCGTTCCATGTGTTGCGTGTAAATATTTTCAACAAAAATAAAAAATATTTCGTGTTTTCGACAAAGGTTTGTAATTTCACGCGTTATAAGAATTATTTTTTTACGAACTGTCGGATTTAAAAAACCAACGTGAGAGAAATTGTTTTCATAAGCAAAAACGCACCCAAGTGGAAGGAATTTGAATCCGTGCTGAACCGCACCGGAAAGTCCGACCCGGACGCCGTTGCCGACATGTTCATTCAACTGACGGACGATTTGGCTTATGCCCGCACGTATTATCCCGGCACGGAAACGGTGCATTATCTCAACACGCTTGCGCTGCGCACACACCAACAAATTTACAAAACCAAACGCGAACGGCGCGGTCGTTTGATGATGTTTTTTAAATACGAATTGCCTCTGGAGTTTGTAAAATCGAGGAAAGCCATAGCAATATCGGCAAGCATATTTTTGGCGTTTACGCTCATCGGCGCACTATCCGCCGCCAACGATGAAACGTTTGTGCGACTGATTTTGGGCGATGAATATGTGGATATGACCATTGATAACATTGAAAAAGGCGATGCCATGGCGGTTTATAAACACGATGACCAAATGACCATGTTCGTGTACATTGCCTACAACAACTTGCGGGTGGCGGCAATGATTTACTTTTTCAGCTTGTTCACAAGTTTCGGCACAGGACTTATTTTGATGTACAACGGCGTGATGCTCGGCAGTTTTCAATACTTTTTTTACAAATACAATATGCTTTACGAATCCGTGATAAGCATTTGGATACACGGCACGATTGAAATTTTTGCAATTATCGTAGCCGGCGCGGCGGGAATTATTATGGGCAACGGTTGGTTGTTTCCGGGCACGTACTCGCGCGGGCTGGCATTCCGTAACGGCGCATTGCGCGGCGCGAAAATTCTGCTCGGATTGACACCTTTTATTATTTTTGCTGCATTTCTCGAAGGTTTTGCAACGCGCCACACCGAGTGGCACGATGCAATTCGTATCGGAATCATTGTGTTGTCGCTCGCGCTGATTGTGTTTTACTTTTTTTGGTACCCGGCAAAATTGAATAAACGCCTGAAAACCGATGAGGATTTCAGTGATTTCTATAAAAAATTGGAATGAGTTATGAAATATGAGTTATGAAATATGAATTATGAATTATGAGTTAGGAATTAAGAATTATACTTAACCCGAATTATTCACAAACTTCGTGATACTTTGTGCAAAACTCTACTGAAACTTTGTGTTACAAAAAATAGTTTCATAAAGTAACACTTAGGTAAACACAAAGTAACACAATGTTATTCAGCTTATTATTGTTATTAACAATATTGGTTAATTCAATTTTTTACAAACTTCTAATTACAAA
>DYSM01000156.1:5472-6916 GCA_020718265.1 Draconibacterium orientale
CTAATTACAAATTACTAATTTCAAGTTTCAAATATCAAAAATAAAATATCATGGCAATAAAACCCGCAGAAGCAATTGAATTTCAACGGAAAAGAGACTTTGGCGAGCTGTTAGGCGCACCGTTCAGCTTTGTGAAGCAAGAGTTTAAGCCGTTCATGAAAACATTGCTTATTTACGCCGGACCGTATTTGGGTATCGGACTTTTGGCAATGATGATTTTCTCGAACGACCTCACTGAAAGTGCCGTTGATTACAGCGGCAGCCTGTTTCCCGCGTGGGGAGCATCCATGGGTGTGATGTTTTTGTTTTTTATGGTCGGATTTTTTATGGCTATGTTGCTTACGCACAGCTATGTTAAGTTGTATGTACAGCAAGGTAAAGATAATTTTACACCCAAAGACGTTTGGCAAAATGCAAAGAAATACATCGGACGATACATCGGAGCCGGATTTATTGTTGGTATTATGGTACTTTTCGGCTTTGTGTTTATTTACATTCCGGGTATCATTCTTGCGGTGTTCTCTACGTTCGTGTTTTTCGCGCTTATGTATGAAGAAGTCGGAGTGAGCAAGGCGATTTCACGCAGCTTTGCTATCGTAAAAGGTAATTGGTGGTTTGTGCTCGGTCTGACGATGGTTTTCGGCATGATTATGAGTTTTGTGTCTTATGCCGTCATGATTCCGGGTATGATAATCGGTTCGTTTATTTCCGGCGCAGGCGGCGGAACGGGCGGCGTTTTTGTAGTCGCAATTTCGATGTCATTATATTTCACAATCTATCTCATTATGGGTTCGATGCAACAAGTTTTGGTCGGTTTTACCTATTTCAGTCTCACGGGCGTGAGCGAAGGCATGAATTTAGAATCGAAAATTGCTGCCATCAATAACGAAACCTCAAAAAATACAGAGCCCGAAATTGTGTATGCTCCTAAATCAAAAACGCGTGTTGAAGATTATTATCCCGAACTGACAACGCCCTCGTGGTCTGACCACATTGATCCGATAAAAACAGAACCGCCTGTAGTTGAACATGTTGAGGCTGAAAAAACGTTTACCGAACCAAAACCCGTAGAACCAAAGGTTGAAGAACCCAAAAAAGTTGAGCCGAAGACGGAAGAACCCAAAACCGAAGAACCCAAAGTTTGGAAACGTCAGAAGCCCGAAGAAATCAGCTCCGACCCCGACTCTGATAATCGCTACAAGAAGAAAGACGACAGCGGTAACCGTTTCAAAAATACAGATGATGACATCGACAGGTTTCGTCCGAAATATTAATTGAGATGTGAGATATTAGAATTTAGATATTAGATTCTAAATTATTTAAAATCTATACGTTATACTTTAAACGGATAAAATATTTACTTAACGAATAATAGAATTTACTCATAATAACAATACTCCGTTAATATTTTTTGTAAGATATTGATTTATTGTAAATTAGATAA
>DYSM01000590.1 GCA_020718265.1 Draconibacterium orientale
TACCGTATGAACATCATAGCTTAAAGCATCATCTTTTCCCATTTCAAATTTCCCGACTTTTACGGCTACCATATCAAAACTTACGCCTGCTACGGTTTCTGTGTAATCACTAAAATCAGTAGTTTCTTCATCTACGACTTCTTTCGTTGCCTCTTCTTCCGTTGCTTCTTCTGCTTTACCATTAAAAATACTGTTAAACATAAAAATAGCCAGCACAAAGGCAGCAATAGAGCCAATGGCAATGAGCTGTTTTTTGTATTGTACCCAAACAGATGTTTGAGGTTCGCCGTTTTCCAAAACTTGAACAAACTGTTTGGCTTGGCGTAGCTTTTCGGCTTGCCTTTTGCGCTCGGCTTCTTGCTCGGCTTGGCGTTTTAATTCCTCTTGTCGTTTGCGCTCAGCTTCTTGCTCGTCAGTATTTTGTTTGGGAGCAATCGGTTCTACGGCTTTTTTTATTTCTTGTATGGGTTTAATGTTCAGGCTACGAATGATTTGTTCGGGATTGTCCACCAACTGAATCACACTCAGCAAAAGCGGCACCAACGAATGGTGAAATCCGGGTCCTCGCATCACAAAAAACTTACGGCTGTCGGGGTTGTGCATCGTAAAATTGTGGTAAAAAGCCTGAAACTCGGTCTTTACCCACTGCGATTGCATGGCTTCGGGCGTACAAAGCAACACAAAATGTTTGCTACCGTTGAGGGCATGGTTTATTTTGTCGAAAAAAGAAGTTCCACCCAAACTTTTGAGCGTTATTTCGGAAATAAACACCCGCAATTGATACCTCTGAAAAACTTCGTATATCTGATAAACCGTGTCGATATTGCGCGACGAAAAGCTTAAAAAGAAATCGTATTCAAACTGCAAGTCCACATTTTGATTGTTGTAAAGCGTAAGCTCTTCGGCAGGCTTTGTGCTAAGGTATTCCAATTCTTTGTGCCAATCGTCAATTTTTCGTTTGCTATCGGCAATGGCTTTCTCGTTACGCATAATGCGTTTGGGGTCGTCGGCAGTAACCAAGTCCTCCTCGTAGAATGCAAGCAATTTGTACTCTTCGCTTATGTTGCGTTTAATAATGTCGATTCTGTTCATCGTGGCTTTCTTGCAAAAAAAGTGTTTTTCCTGTTTTTTTTATTTTCTACAAAAATAATAATTATTTTAAAAACAAAAA
>DYSM01000591.1 GCA_020718265.1 Draconibacterium orientale
CATTTGAACGGATGGTTGTGTTTAATTTTTCTGCAAGTCCGTGCAATTCGCTTGCCAACATCGACATTTCTTCTGCCGAAACCGAACTGTCAATGGTTGTTTCCGAAAATTGTTGAATCAATGTATTGATATCGCTTACTGCTGTTTTTTGTTTGTGGGTTTCATGCACAATGGCGTTGATGAGTTGCGTTGTAGTGGTGATTTCCGGAATGAGTTTTTCAAATTTTTGTAACGTGATTTGCGAAATTTTTTCGCCTTTTTCCGATAAATCATCAATGGTTTTTGCGGCATAGGTCGAAATTTCGGCAAGTCTGTTAATTTCCTGAGCCACAACAGCAAAGCCAAGACCGTGTTCGCCTGCCCGCGCCGCTTGTATGGACGCATTGAGCGAAAGCAGGTTTGTTTGAAACGAAATGTCCGAGATAATCACGGTCTCTTTATTGATATTTCTGACGGCACTGATTGCATCGGCGAACGATGTTTGGCTTTCCTGCAATTCCTCCAAAACAGCTTGGGTTTTGCGTCCTGTATGTTCTGCATTTTCAGACGATACTTGCACCGCGTTCACAATTTGCGCCATAGTTTCGGCAATATCGCTCGAAGCCAAGGCTTGTTTGTTCGATTGGTCGGAAACATTGTCGGAAGTCGAATTTAGCTGATTGCTCAAATCGTGCATGGAAGCCGAAATTTGCCGAATTTCACCGATAAACGTTTCCTGTTCCGTTCTTTGCTGTTCGGCTTTTTGTAAAAGAAGTTCTGCATGTCTTATGCGTTTACTCATAGTTCTGCGCGAAACGCTTGTGAATATCAAAGCTAAAATCCATAAAATCAGAATTATATCAAGGTCTCTGCTTTTGCGCACAAACACAGCATAAGGCAATACGATAACTAAAGTCGCAACCCAAAACAGGATGATATAAATCCAATGTTCAAATTTTAATTTCATATACTTTTGAGAAAAAAAAACATATTTCTGCTCAATATACTGAAAATATTGTGCCGGAGATTAGACTTCTTGCGAAAGTACAAAATTAATAAAAATAAATTATATCTTTGCAATTAAAAACAATAAAAAAATGCAATTATGAGTTCAGTCTAAAAAGCCGTCAAGTTGAAAGATTGTAAAGTTAAATTACTGATAATAAACAATTTACGTAAATAATAAAATAT
>DYSM01000157.1 GCA_020718265.1 Draconibacterium orientale
ACAAAAAAAGTTATATTTGCGTTTATGAGAAAAGAATTTTCATTCAAGATTTTTATTTAGCAAAGATATAATAATGCGACGATTCATACTAATTTTTATTATTTCTATTTTTATTTTGCAATTAGCAGAAGGACAGGATGTTGCGAACAAAGTACGTTTGGCAAACGATTACTACCAAAGCAAAGAATTTGAAAAAGCAGAGCCTTTATATTTTGAAATATACGAAGCAACGACTGCCAAAATCTATTTTTCATACTATGTGAACTGCCTGATTGAGCAATCTAAATTTGAAGATGCCGAAAAAGAAATCAAGAAACAAAGTCGGAAAAATAAAGACGATTTGTCTTTCGCGGCTGACATGGGATATTTGTATAAAAAACAGAATTTACCCGAAAAAGCAAAAAAAGAATTCGACAATGCTATTGATGAACTAAAAACACAAACGCAAGTACACAATTTAGCTAACGCCTTCAATAACAGACAGGAATATGATTATGCCGAAGCGTGTTACAAAGCCGGAATAAAGATTTCGGGAAAAACAATGCACAACGAACTTGCCAATGTGTATGCGATGCAGCGCAAATATCCGGAAATGATTTCGGAATATTTAGATTTGATAGAAGAAGATTCTAAAAATTTGGAAAATGTTCAAAATCGAATGCAATATTACATTACGAACGAACAAGAAACAGAGTTTACAACAATTTTACGAACGAGTTTACTGAAACGCGTACAGAAAGATAATCAGCCGATTGCGTTCAACCAGATGTTAGTTTGGCTTTACATGCAGGAAAAAGATTTTCGAGGCGCATTCATTCAGGCAAAAGCGATTGACAAACGCGTAAACGGTGCCGGACAAAACATCATTGAACTTGCCGAAAATGCCGTAGCGAATAAAGATTACGACACAGCTCTCGAAGCATACAAATACGTGATTGACAAAGGTCGCACAGCTGCGTATTACATTACCGCTTCTGTAGGGCGTTTGCGCGTGTATTATGAAAAAGTAACATCAAACCAGACAGTTACAAAAGAAGAAGCCGAACAATTGGAAACCGAATATTTGGCAACAATAAACAGTATCGGAATCGGAAAAAACACAGCTCAAAGTGTGATAGATTTGGCGCATTTGCAGGCTTTTTATTTGAATAAACCCGATGAGGCAATAAAATTTTTGGAACAAGTTATTACACTTAAAGGTTTGGCTTACAATATCATAGCTTCGTGTAAAATTGAACTTGGCGATGTAAATTTGGCAAAAGGCGATATTTGGGAAGCCGCTCTGATTTACGGTCAGGCAGAGAAAGAAAACAAAGAAAACGAGCAAGGCGATGCCGCAAAATTGCGTAAAGCAAAATTAGCCTATTATGCCAACGATTTTATGTGGGCAAAAGCACAATTGGATGCGCTGAAAGCCAGCACATCCAAAGAAGTTGCCAACGATGCACTGTTCTATGCAATGCTGATTAAAGATAACACCGAAGACGATTCGCTGATGCTTGCCATGAAATTATTTGCCCGCGCGGATTTGTTGATTTTCAGGAACAAAAACAACGATGCACTTTTAACTCTCGATACACTGCTGACTCAACATGCCGGGCATACGCTCACTGATGAAGCCTATTTGCGAAAATCGGAAATATACCAAAAAATGGGCGATTTTGAACAAACCAAAGTCTATCTGCAAAAAATAATTACCGAATGGAGCTGGGATATTTTGGCAGATATAGCAGTATTTCGTTTAGCCGAACTTTACGACAAACACCTTGATAATAAGGAAGAAGCGGCAGAGAATTACAAAAAAGTTATGCTAAATTATCCGAACAGCATCTATGTTACCGAAGCTCGAAAACGGTTCAGGCAAATACGGGACGGAATAAATTAAAAACTCTTTAGATAATATTAAGCTCTTTTTTTATATTTGCAGTTTGAACAAATGAGAATGAAGCGAATTATCATCCTTTTCGGTGTCCTAAGTATTTTAATGTTGGCAGTGTCATGCAACAGCAGAACTCGATATCTTTACAAAAAAGAAAAACGAAATACGCCCGACACAACATACACGTTTCATACAGCACCGCTGGAATACAAAATACAACCTTACGATGTGTTGTATATATTCATTCGAACAGATAAAAAAGAAATTAATCCATATTTCCAACTTGACGAAGAACGCGCGCAAATGGGCGATAATCGGTTCTATTTGTCCGGATACACCGTAAACGATTCCGGATACATCAAAGTTCCGGTCATCGGAAGTTTTCATATTCAGGGAAAAACCATACAAGAAGCACGAGAAGATATAACTATCAGAGCACGAGAATATATTGAAGACCCAATTGTGAACGTCAAATTTGTGGACTTTAAAATAACAGTTCTCGGCGCAGTTCCGAAACAAGGCGTAATGTATATTTATCAAGAAAAAGTTGATATACTGGAACTTATATCAAGAGCAGGCGGAGTAAATTCAAACGGAAATTTGCGCAATGTTATGATTTTGAGAGAAAATGAGAAAGGAAAACTTATGTATAGAGTTAATTTGAACGACAGAGATTTGCTGACTTCCGAACAGTTTTACCTTTTCCCGAATGACATGGTCATCGTGGAAGAACGCCCTTTCCGAAAATTTTCAGACGAAGGCTTGCGTGATTTTATTTCAATTCTGTCGGTGGTTTCTTCAACAATTACGACAACTGTTCTAATTTTAAGCCTAAAAAAAAAATAATATGTCCGAAAATATCTACGAAAATATTGATAATCAAAAACAAAGTGGAGGCATAGACATAATGAAGTACCTTCTCAAGGCACTTCGGCTGTGGTATCTGTTTGCAATTTCTTTGCTCATTGCATATTTTATTGCATATTGGAACAATAAATTTGCCATTCCGGTTTACGGTTTACACACGACTGTTTTGGTAAAAAAAGGCGCAGGTGAAGAGGCTTATGCGGGCGGTCTTCAAATTTTTACACGCAGTAAGAATTTGGTAACAGAAATTGGCGTTTTAAAATCGTTCACATTAACCAGAGCAGCACTTGAAGAATTAAATTTTGAAACATCATATTACCGAGACGAACAATACCGCAGTAATTACGAAGTTTATAAAAACTGTCCATTCATAATTGAGTTTGACTCCACGTTTGCACAATATTATTACACGCCGGTTTATGTAATTTTTAAAGACTCCGTAAATTTGGAGATAAAAATTGAAGGTTTAGATTTTGAGACAACACACGAAATTAATAAACCTTTTCAGTATCAAAACTTTAAATTTACAATCCACCGTTCAGACACGACAACATTCAACAACAATTTTATTGGGAAGAAATACTATTTTGTCAGAAATGACTACAACAGCCTTGCTAATGAATACAAAGGAAGGATTGAAATTGAAATTAGTCCGGAAGAAAGCAATATATTATGGTTGTGGCTCACAGGAACAACTCCGCAGAAAGATGCCGATTATTTGAATAAAATTGTTGAAATATTTATAAGACAAGGTCTGGACGAAAAAAATAAAAAAATAACCGATATTCTCGACTTTATTGACCAACAACTTCTTGGCGTGTCCGATTCTTTACAAGAAAGCGAGGGCAGTATGCAATATTTCAAAGAAGAAAATCAAATGCTTGATTTAAGTACGGAAAGCCAACTATTGTTACATAGATTAAACGATACACAAACAAAAATCATCAGTCAGCGTTATAAATTAGGATATTATGAGAGCCTAATCAAAGAAATCAAAAGTAATAAAGAAGCCGCAACGCTTACAGCTCCAAGTGTTATGGGCGTTGATGACCCAATCTTAATTTCATACCTAAGAGATTTAGGTGAAATCATAACAAACCAAAAAGTTTTAGAATTTACCGTAAAAGGAGACATGCCCGCTGTGAGAGAAATAAATCTGAAACTGAAAAACACTCAAACACAAATAATTAGCCATGCAGAAAGCAGCACCAAAGTTACCAAAGAAATTTTAGATCAATTAAAAAACGAACTCAAAGAAACCGAACGAGATATAGCAAAACTACCTGCTTCCGAGCGAAAAATTATAGGAATCACACGCAAATTCAACATCAACGATGATATTTACACCATGTTATTTACACGCAGAATAGAAGCGTCTATCACACAAAAATCGAACAAACCTGATGCGGAAGCACTCGACCCGGCACAAGCATTCAATGCCATAAAGCAAAGTCCCGACACCGGCGGAAACACCCGCAAAGCCTTGATGTTCGGCTTTATCATACCGATACTTTTTATCGTAATCAAAGAATTTCTGAATCACAAAATTGAAAGTAAAGCAGATATTGAAAAAAACAGCAAAATCCCAATCATCGGCAGCATAGGGAACAACACAAAAACCTCAAATTTGCCGATTCTCGACCATCCTAAATCGCCGATTTCGGAATCCTTCAGAGCTATTCGCACAAACCTGCAATATATTTTGCGAGATTCTGACCAGAAAATTATCGTATTCACATCAACCATTAGCGGCGAAGGAAAATCGTTTATTTCCGCAAATTTTGCTGCGGTTTTGGCTCTTTCTCAAAAAAGAACACTGCTTGTCGGCTTGGATTTACGAAAACCAAAATTGCAGAACGAATTTGATTATCCCAAAAACATCGGGATGAGTTCTTACCTCATTAATTATAACAATTTTGACGACATCGTCAGACCAACAAAATACGATAATTTATTTGTTGCCCTTTCCGGACCTGTGCCGCCAAACCCTGCTGAATTGATAGAGTCTGCAAAAATGGATGAATTTATTGCAGAAGCGAAAGAAAAATTCGACTATATTATTTTCGACACTCCTCCCATTGGGATTGTAACCGACGCACTTTTGCTTGCCGAACAAGCAGACAGCTACATGTATGTGATTAGACAAGACTATTCGCTCAAAAACGTTCTGAAACTGTTGGACGAAGTAGCCAAGACAAGTGCTGTCAAAAATCTCAACATTATTTTAAATGATGCCAAGATAGAAAAAGGATATGGCGGCTACGGCTACGGCTACGGCTACGGTTACGGCTACGGCTACGGCTACGGTTACGGACAAGGGTATTACGATGAAGATCATACACATAAACGCGAAAATTCATTTGTCAAACGCGTAAAAAAACTGTTCAAAAACAGAAAATAAACACGACTGAGAGGTAAATTTTTTCATACTTTTAGGAAATTTATAAAATCTGCAACATGAAGAAATTTGACCCGGCAACGGCAATCGCCTCACTCAAACATTTTGGCGAATTTGGAGACGTAAATCCCTCAATAACAGACTCTTCCACGTTCACCTTTTTGGGTGCAAACACAATGGAAGGCACATTTCACGGCGAAACACAAGGCTGTTTCCTTTACTCACGACACTGGAATCCTACGAACAGAATGCTTTCCGAAGCTCTGGCTGCGATGGAAGGCACTGAGGCTGCGTGGGTTACAGGGTCCGGAATGGGCGCAATCACAACTGCACTACTTCAACTCGTAAATGCAGGAGACCACATCGTATCCAGCATTACAACCTACGGCGGCACGTATGCGTTTTTGAAAAATTGGTTGCCAAAAATAAACGTCGAAGTAACATTCGTCAATCCGACAAAACTTGAAGACATTGAAAAAGCCATTCGACCAAACACTAAAATAATTTACACAGAATCAATTTCAAACCCACTTCTCCAAATTTCTGACATACCCGAAATGGCAAAAATTGCCAAAGCTCACAACGTTAAACTCATGGTGGACAACACATTTTCACCAATGATTCTTGCGCCATATCGACTTGGTGCTGACGTAGTTGTGTATAGCATGACCAAATTCATTAACGGAAAAAATGACTGTGTAGCCGGTGCAATTTGTGCTGATGAAGCCTTCATAAATTCACTGATTGATGTAAACAGCGGAACCGCAATGTTACTTGGTCCGGTGCTCGACCCGTTGCGATCCTCAAGCATACTTAAAAACCTGCATACCTTGCACTTACGAATGCGACAACACAGCAAAAATGCCATGTATCTTGCCGAAAAATTCACAGAATTAGGCTTACGCGTCTCATATCCGGGTTTACCCTCGCACCAGGGGCACGAACTCTTAAAAACGTTGATGAATCCGCAATTCGGTTTCGGAGGAATGATTGCCATAGACGTTAAAACAGCCGAAAAAGCCAATAGACTCATGGAAATTATGCAGCAACAAGGTGTTGGTTATCTTGCTGTCAGCCTTGGATATTTCAAAACATTGTTCAGTAATTCAGGTAAAAGCACATCATCGGAAGTTCCCGAAGACATTCAAGCTGAAATGGGCATGTCGCCGGGTTTAATCCGCTTCTCTGTAGGTCTGGACAACGATATTGAGCAAACCTACGAAATTATACTTGCTTGTATGACCGAATTAAACATGATTAATTCTTAGAAGAGATTGAAATTGAGGCACTTACTAGTGCCTCTTTGTAAGTGCGACACAAACATGACAGTAAACAAAAACATTCCGATGCTTTTGTTTACTGTCATGATTATCTGCATCTTGACAGCTTTTGCCATTGTCATAAATTCATATTTTTCAGGAATTGAAAAATGGGCAATCTATTTTCCGATTCTATTTATTCAGGCACTTTGGTTAGACAGAATTTATGTCATCGGGCACGAAGCAGCGCATCGTAAGTTATTTGCTGACAATAAATTCGCAAATGAAATCGTTGGATTTGCAATCCTTTTACCGCTCATGGTTCCGTTAAGAATTTACCGAAAAATTCACGATTTTCATCACAAATTCAACCTATCCGACATACATACGTCTGCGCTCGATGTATTTGTAAGTGAACGAAAATCTAATATTTAGTGCTTGTAAGAAAACGTGTAAATATTTGAACTTATGTAGGTTGTAGTCATTTTTTCAA
>DYSM01000592.1 GCA_020718265.1 Draconibacterium orientale
AATTTAACTTTACAAACTTTCAACTTTATGACTTTTTATACTGAACTCAACTATTGATAATACCTAATTTTGATTAAAGTTTGCCTATTAAAAAAGCCCGATTTTGCTTTCGGGCTTTTTAGTTTGTATGTAAATTTAAAACTTATTGCGTAATCGCGGGCGGAGTTCCGCCGGAAAGTTTTGCTTTCAATGCAGCAAGCGCATCGGATGAGCTTGAGTTTGTGCTTTCCAGAACGCTGTCAATTTCTTGGTCGATGCTGCGATTTTCAACTGCGATATCGGCGTAGCTTTCTGCGAGAGCTTCTTGGTTTTCAACCTTTTCTTTCATGCGTTCGAGCATGGCAACGGTTCCGTTGGAATCAAGGTTTGCCAATTGTTTGTTCACATTTTGGGTAGCTTTGCTCACTTGTGCGCGCGCTTTCAGCGTTTTAGCTTCGTTTTCCCACGTGCTGATGCTTTGTTTGAGTCTGCCCACGGCGTCTTCAAGTTTTGCAACTTGTGCTTCGTAGGTTTTTTGGCTGTTCAATGCGGTTTGCAAATTTTTCGCCGAAGTTTCTTTGGCGTTCAGAGCTTGTGTTGCAAGTCTGTCAGCCTCAGCCGGGTCGAGTGAGCCTTTTTGGACTGTGTTCAAAAGTTGAATGGCTTTGTTTTCGTATTCGGTCATTTTGTTGCGATGTCCGTTTGCTTCGTTCTTGCTGCGAATAGCCATTGCTTTTACTTCTGCAAGTGCTTTGATGCTGTTGTCTAATTGCACTTTCATGTCTCGAATACCTTGCTCGGTCATTACCGTGGGGTCTTCCATTTTATCAAGTGATGCGTGTGCGTTTGCTTCGCCAATTTTAAAGAGGCGTTTGAAAAATCCTGCCATAATTGTAATGTTTAATGTGAATAATTATAGCTCAAAGATGCAATTTTATTTCGGAATGCCAAAATTTTTGGCATATTTTTTTGACGAAATGATTATTTAGTGTTTGTAAGAAAACGTTTAAATATTTGATTTCATGTAGATTATAGCTATATTTCAATTGAATGTATTGTCATTCAATAGTCATTCAGTTGTTTTTTAATAGTTTCAACAGAATTTCTAAAAACATTCGGAACGAAAATTATCTATAAGTCCGGTCTAAAAAGCCTGTTTTATTTTAGCTAAACAATCTATATGCTTGATT
>DYSM01000593.1 GCA_020718265.1 Draconibacterium orientale
CTAAAATAAAACAGGCTTTTTAGACCGGACTCAAATATTAAATTTATGTAAACACAATGTTGCTTTCAAAATTATTTCTACTTTTGTTTGCGAAAATTATCAAAGATTTTTCAATTTAAAATTAAGAATAAAATGGCAAAAATTAAAGTTGGCATTAACGGTTTCGGTCGCATCGGACGAAACGTTTTCAAAATTATCCTCGCAAATACCGATTACGAAGTTGTTGGTATTAACGACCTTACGAGTAACAAAGTGTTAGCGCACTTGTTGAAATACGATTCTACACAAGGCAAATTTGACGGCACTGTCGGTTTTACCGAAGAATCGCTTATTGTGAACGGAAAATCCATCAAAGCAACCGCCGAAAAAAATCCGGCACTCATTCCTTGGGGCGAAACTCCGGACGTAGTGATTGAGTCCACAGGCGTGTTCACCTCGCGCGAAAGTGCAAAAGGCGGATACGGCGACCACATTAAAGCCGGCGCGAAAAAAGTAATTCTGACCGTTCCGTCGAAAGACGAAATTGACAACATGATTGTCATCGGCGTAAACGACGAAGCGTTGCGCGATTCGGATACTTGCGTTTCAAATGCTTCATGCACAACCAATTGCTTAGCTCCCGTAGCAAAAGTTTTGGAAGATATGTTCGGTATCGAAAAAGGTTTGATGAACACCATTCACTCTTATACGAACGACCAAGTGATTTTGGATGCACCGCATAACGACCTGCGTCGTGCGCGTTCAGCCGCCTTATCTATGATTCCGACTACAACCGGAGCTGCAAAAGCCGTAGGAAAAATCATTCCTTCGTTAAAAGGCAAACTTAACGGTATGGCAACACGCGTTCCCACGCCCACAGGTTCTATGGTGGATTTAGTTGCAACGCTGAAACGCGATACAACCGCAGAAGAAATCAATGCTGCGATAAAAGCCGCTGCCGAAGGTCCGATGAAAGGTATTTTAGAATATTGCGAAGACCCGATTGTGTCTGTGGATGTGATTCACAACGCACACTCCTCTATCTTTGATGCACAAAGCACAATGATGATTGGCGGAAATATGGTAAAAATTATCGCTTGGTACGACAACGAATGGGGTTATTCAGCTCGCGTTGTGGACCTTATCGGAAAACTTTTTCCTGCGAAATAAATCTTCGATAACATAAAA